>CAZJIR010000125.1:0-7351 GCA_964546095.1 uncultured Pirellulales bacterium | reverse complement strand
TCAGGCAGACATCAGCTTCGGAAACAACCTGCTCAGCCTCCTCGATGTCTCGGGGCCGCAGGGCGTTGTTGGCGCCGGGACAGTAACACACAGCGTTCTCCCCTGTAGCGTCAACCAGAGTGACAACCATACCTGTATTTTTGGCCTCGGCGGTATAAACATAGTCAGCATTGACTTTGTCCAGATTCGCCCGAATCATGTCGGCAAACGGGTCGCCACCTACTTTACTGATAAGATGCACCTCGCAACCGCACAATGCAGCTTCTACGGCCTGGTTCGGTCCGGGACCGGCGGCTGTGTAGGAAAGGGCAAAGCCGGCAATGCTTTGGCCGGGTGACGGGATTCGATCGCACCTTATCGCCATGTCCACATAGGCGCCGCCGATTACGACTACTTTAGGACTCCTTCCTGACATAGTTTTTTACTCTCTGCTTCTTACAAAATTTCTCTGGTTTACATTTTGATGCCGCGAGCATCCCCAGCGAAATAAAATGCGATTTCTTTAAGGGATTGATTATAACGGCCTGATGACTAAATGTAAAACTTTTTTTCGGACATTGTCCTGCAAAGTTTTTCCCGGCGGTGTTAGATACTCTTTTCAATAAGCCACCGCTCCAAAACTTCGATGATATATTCAACTTGCTCTTCTGTGAGCGGTTTACCTTTCGGAATATGATGCCATTTTTCCAGGCATCCGCGGCAGCACGTGCCGGTGGCGTGCTGTGCAACAAATACAGGATGATTTTTCATCGGCGTCTGCCGTCCGTCATTGGCAGGCTCGGCCTGTGCCAAACGAGTAGTAACAAAATCGCGCGCATGTTCGAGAATTGTTGCCATGCCCTTGTCTTTAAGGTACCGGGCATCTTTTCGCGAAAGCCTGAACCGGTTGCGAAATTTAGATTTCTGCAACCTCGCAAAAAGGCCATCTATGTCACGCATAAACCAATCCATCAGGCGGGACTGCCGACAACCGCCATACAGATTATGCTTTCTTCTTTGCCGTCGATACTCAAAATCGCATTAACCTGCTCATCGTATAACGCTCCGATTTCACAGCTTCCGAGATCCAGACTAACTGCCGCCAGCGCTAGGTTCTCTGCGATATGGCCTGCATCGAGATAAATATACCTGTAGGCCCGCTGACCGTACTTCCATTTGCAGCGTTCAAAAACAGCCGACCATATAAAAACAACTGCTGCCGTTGCACACATCTGCTGGTTCAAAGCCGCCCTTGTAATTTCCTGGCGAAGATCGCCCTGTTTTAATTGCTCAAGACAACGAGCCTTTACGGAGTAATGATAAACGCCCTGCTCTATACCTGCCGCATTGTTAATAATCAAGTATGTCTCTATTGGATAAAGAGCGCCCGCCGACGGGGCCGTGCGAAATTCATATCCCTGCTCGATTCGCTGGATACCGGTAGAAGCCCAAAGCAGATACGAGAGTTGGTCTTTACTTATCGGGTCCTGCCGGAAATCACGAATGCTTTTCCTCCATTTCAAAACCCCGTCCAGGCTCATCTGCTCGACCGGCCTAAACTGTGTAAGCTCAATCTTTTCAGCCTCTGGATATTCTTTATACAAAGCAGGCTTGGCATCCCAGATGAGCCTGTGCCCGGGCATCCTGTTGGGATCATACTTTGTTTCCTGCTGAAATTTATCACCTATCCAGCTCATTTTCGCACCTTCTTTCCAACGACACCTTAAATCAGTTACCCGGAAGCATTCATCATCGCAGGAAAATACGTTAATTCAAGACCCAATACAAATTTTTGATGGGTGCTTTTCTAAAACAGAAAAAGGAACCGTGATTTTGACCGCCCAATGCTATGGCCCTATAAAAACAGCGTAAAACAAATCAATTTCGCTACTTTCCTAAATATGGCCAATTTCCTGAGTAGGAAAATCTTTATAAACAGGAAAAAATGCTATTCATCAAGACTCAAAGACAATCCAAAAAGCCCAATCCATAGTCGGTAGTTAAAATAGGAAAAATAAAACAATAATGAATCGTAAACATCTTGCAGGATTCCGGCTACACGCTTACTATCAGTTAATTGATGCCGATAATCCTCTCAGGAAGACTCAATGAAGTTGAGAAAAGCAATTTCGATACTGCTTCTGATTAGTGCGACATCTCCGGCGGATTTAATCGGCCTGCACCGCCCGCCGATAGTATCAATCCAAAATAATACAGTGGAGTTTGATTTATCCTATAGTTTTTTCACGCCCAAAGATACCGCCAAAATAAATCTCACCGTCGCACTTCCACAAACCATACAGGACAGGCAGGAAATTCTGAGCATAAAGTATTCTCAAAAACCAGCAAGAATTTTCCGGGAAAACGGGAACCGCTATGCTGAGTTTGTTTTCTTCAGGCCTGAAAAACGAACGAAACTAAAAATCTCCGTCAGGGCCAGGTTGTTCAGGTACGATCTGCTGGCCGCCGGCAAAAAGAACGGAAGAAAATATTACGAACAATCTGAATTCGAAGATTTTCTGAAGCAGGAAAAGTACATAGAAAAAGACGACCCGCGGATACGGCAAATCGCAAAGAGCATAGAAGGCCGAACGGAAGTGGAAATTGTAAGAAATATCTTCGGCCATGTCACCGGCAATCTGAAGTACCACGCCCACAGCGGAAAAGACTGGGGCGCAATCGGCGCCCTTCGTAAGAAAAGAGGCGACTGCTCCGAATACGCCGACCTGTTCATCGCATTATGCAGGGCCAAAAACATCCCCGCCAGGTTCATAACGGGTTATATGATTCGGCTCGACGACGTCTCACCGAAGCACAACTGGGTCGAGGTCTATCTGCAGAAATACGGCTGGGTCCCTTTCGACCCAAGCTCAGGCGATGTAAGAAACAGCATATTACGAAACATTGCGTTCGGCAGAATGAGGCCGGTTTACATTTATGTCTCTCACATCCGCAATGACGAGACACTGAACAACTACCAGTTCGCCGGATACACATACTGGGGCGACAAACCAAGATTAAAAGAATCAATTGAATTCAAATAACCAGCCGGGCTTCATAATTTCACCAATTAAAAAAAGGCCCTCCAGCTAAAGATTGCCTCGAAAACAAAAAGCCCGTAGAATTACAGGTATGGAAATGACCGAAATAAAGCAAATCAGCAAGCTTCTCAGGACAGCAGCATGGCATTGCTAACATTTGGCATAACGATATATGATCGATGGAAGTTGGGCATTGGCGAGCCGACCATTGCTGAGTGGCTGACAACCGCTGCATTTATTACCACGGCCATATTATGCTGGGGCTATGCACGTTGCCCGGAATCTTTTAGAAAGCATCGCTTGTTTTGGGGGAGTCTCGCGGTTGCTCTACTGATACTGGGTATCAATAAACAATTAGACCTTCATACGTTATTGGAGACGGTTGGCAGAGAAGTAGCTAAAACCTACGGATGGTATTCTCAGAGGCGAACTATCCAAATATTTTTTAACTGGCCTTGCAATAGTAAGTCTCGCCCTGGCGACTCTTACAGGCTGGACGATGCGTCATATATGGCGACAGCAATGGCTGGCCTTGTGCGGCATCATGTTACTCGTGGTTTTTATTATTATCCGAGCCGCATCAATCCATCATGCTTTTGAAATGCTTAAATTGGAACCGGTAGGTTGCCGGCTATGCAGCATTCTTGAATGTAGTGGCATTGCATGCATCGGTGTTTCGGCTTTATTAGGCATAGTCAATTATCGCAAGAAGAGCAAGCACAAAACCCTCTCCCCGCCACCTTAGTGAAAACACGAAAATGCAGTGAATGCACTTAACCGCAAACGGCTGTGAGAAATTGAGGGACCGAGATATGAAGTAATTCAGGTCTATTGATGAAGTACTGGATTTTACAATAAACTGAGATTAAAACTCAATTTTTTACATCAAATTAACGCGTATCGTAGAAAAGTCAGAGACCGTCAAAGTGTTTTTAGTGAAACGATTTTTAGATACTACAAAAATATTCGGCGTCTTGTTCTTAACAGAACCAGGCTGCTCAAGCCAAGCAGAAAGAAACTCGCAGGTTCAGGTATAACTGTCACATTGCTGAAAATGACATCGTCTTGACTGAAAGCATACAAAGAGACCGCACCGCCTCGAAAGCTGTCATCTACCACACTAAACAGCTCAGTGCCATCGAGTGAAACTATAATCCGTTCGTCAGTCAGTTCGATTTCGAACTCATACGGATGGTCAAACAGCCAGCCGTCACCTGCTTCACCCGCCAGTGCGGAAACGCCCGCGCCGTCCGTGCCGCCCCAAAGACCGTCCCGTGTCCAGGAACCGTCAACTTTTATCAGTTTGACTCCTTCCTCCGCCGTGTCGTCATTGATAATTACTGAATCGCCCCAGTCATGCTCCTGCGTCTGCCTTTTCCAGTCCAACAGATAGAAATTGTTATTGTCCTGATACCCGAAACAAAATCCAATGAAATCATCGTCCCTTCTGTCCGGCCTGCCCTGGACTTCAACAGTAAAGCTAATATTAGCGACTTCTGGCACTTCGATGTCACTGACCACCCACGCCGGTCCCACCTCGTGCTGAACCGGGGCTAAATCCAACCGGCCGCTTTGGGATGTTGGATTAGTGTATCTCCACGTCTGGTAGGGATCAACAAGCGTCCATTCGGTCATTTCCAAAGTTGCAAAGGCACAATTATCCAACATTAACAATATCAACATAGGGAGAACCATTAAAACCCATCTACTTCGTCCCCGGTAAAGTTGTAAATCGGAAATCACCGCCATTCAAATTCTCCTTTCTTCTTTACCCACATCCTCAAAATAAAAATAGCTCCTAACGCAAGATTTTCAGGCGTACAAAGCGCACATTCATCTTTCATAGCCTTCCTTTGCAAGAAATACTTTGCTCGGAGTAGACATCCATTGAGAGAAAGCTTAGAGTGAAATAATAGCGGCTTTCTCAGCACTCCTCTTCAAAACCAAAATATAGCTTACCAAAATCGAAGCCAAATATCAAACATAAAGTCCTATAAGAAGCATTTAATTCGCAAATTAATGGACTTTCGTCAAAGTATTTGAACTCACAGAAGCCGGAAAATATTTTTGAAAAACCGATTCATCCCCTGCTCTTAAATTAAAAGGGAAACTCAAAATTCAGTACAAGAAGACAACTATTTCCCTAAATAAGTCAAATTTTTGTAAAAAATATAACAAAGTACTTGACTATATTAGATGATGTGTTAAAATACGCGCAATGTTAGGTGTGTATCTAACACAATGCTGCATAAATCGGTTAAAAGGCCCTTTCTTAGGACTTCGCAGGAGTTTCATAGAGGTCTAACTTTTACTTCTTAGAGACTCCAAAGAGTGGTAATTGCGTCGAATGAAGCAACGCAGAATAGCAAATGAAACAGATAAATGCGAATATTCCATATAACACGCTGGAAGCAAAAAATCACCATCGTGACCAAATCGAGCTGCTGCGCAACAGGCTGAATCTGCTTCATGACCAGGATAAAGTTCTGATGACAATGTATTTGGAGAATGGCAACAGCTTTCGACAGATTGCCCGATTGCTTAGAGTTGATGAGACACATATTTCCCGAAAGATACACCGGCTGACAAAACGACTCACAAAAGGAGAATATATAAACTGCGTCCGGAACCGTGATAAACTAACAAGATTCCAGAAAATCGTGGCTAAAGAGTTTTACCTGACAGGTTTATCAGTTAGAAGGATAGCATCAAAGCGAAATACAAGTAGATATCACATCAGAGAAACCTTGAAAAAAATACAAAGCATCATCGAAGATAGCAAATAACGAAATACAAAACTCAAGACATAAAATAAGAGGTGTGAAAAATGCCAACATATAATATTTCAAAAAGTTTCAACTGGCAGGGAACTATCACAGATAAAGTTGCTTCCGTTTGCAGGATGTTTGGCCTGACAGTGGACAGGCTCACCGAAAAATCCATCAGTCATAACTGCCAATTAGAAATCAACGATGGCAATATCGTTTACATCACAGGCCCATCAGGAGCCGGCAAGAGCGTGTTGCTGAGAGAGCTGGAAAAATCTATCCCCAGCTCGGAAAGGGTGAATCTGGCACAAATAAAACTCCCTGAGGATCAAACTGTAATCGACTGCATTGGCGGCGATTTAATAACCGGCCTTAGATTGCTAAGCACGGCTGGCCTGAACGACTGTTTCTGCATTCTCAATCAGCCCTGTAATCTCAGTGAAGGCCAAAGGTATCGCTTTCGCTTGGTAATGGCACTAGCAGCCCAAAAAAAGTTCATATTCGCAGATGAATTCTGTTCCGAGCTGGACCGTATTACCGCTGCGGTGATTTCATATAATATCTACAAGTTCGCAAAGCGTACCGGCACAATATTCATTCTGGCCTCGAGCCATGAAGATATACTACTCGACCTGGCTCCGGACATTCTAGTCACCAAGGAATTATCCGGCCCGACACGGGCAATCTATAAGTAAAACAAATCACAGATTTTGATTTGACAAAACTGACGGTTCTACCTAACAAATGAATGTAAAAACATATAGTTGCCGATTTCTTTATGCGAAGAAAAATTATAACGAGAAATATTCTTGGGAATTCTAAAGGCAATAAAATGGTTGATTTAAGACACAAAATCTTATACACAATTGGCCACTCAAACCATACCATAAAAGCTTTTATTAATTTAGTAAAGTCTCACGAAATCAAGGCTGTAGTGGATGTTCGTTCGGCTCCATATAGTCACTATTGCCCCCAATTCAACAAAGACAATCTTACTACAAACCTTCAAGTAGCAAACATTGAGTATATATTTCTCGGCAGAGAATTAGGTGCAAGGCCGGATGACAAGTCTTGCTATGAAAATGGTCGCGTGAATTTTCAACTCATCGCTAACAGGAAAGAATTCAAGCAGGGATTGGAACGATTGCTCATGGAAAGCTCCAAGCATCGGATCGCCATAATGTGTGAAGAGAAAGACCCTCTGCGATGCCACAGAACATTTCTTATATGCAGGCACATCAGAGATAACTTTCACATCAAACACATCATGGCATATGGAAGCGTTGAAGAACATATCGAAACCGAACGCAGACTGCTCAAGATGCTCAAAATAAAACCGACTCTTTTTGAATCCACGAAAAACGAAAGAGAACTCATTGAGCAGGCGTATGACCAACAGATACAAAGAATTTCTCGGCATCACAATCTGCCAACATAATCTTATTAACAAGCAAAAAAAGATGGAAAAATGCTCCGTATGTAAAAGGCTGCAAATCGTACAAGGCTGTTACGAGGACTACAAGCAGCTTGCACATTATCACTACCGCGATAGTCGGCTGGGGC
>CAZJIR010000124.1:5770-7397 GCA_964546095.1 uncultured Pirellulales bacterium | reverse complement strand
TCCCTGAGATTTTTTAGTTGACAAATAGCCCTACCACTTGTAATATTTGAAGCTAAAGGAGGGCCGCACGGAAGCATTTTACAAAACTCAATAATAAGAAAAAACTTGACGGAGTTTTCATCGACTCAGGGTAAGCGAATTGACTCCGCCAAGCTCGAAGCCTTAAAATAGAAAAGTGTTGATTATCACCCTGAGTCATATATGTCCTTTTTTCAATTTTCAATTCTGACTTGATTATATAGTTATCGTACAAGAAGTCAATAAAAATCTTGTAATATATTTGTAAATATATCTATATTATTGTATTATTATTGTAATTGACGACAAATAAAAGACTTATATACTGTTTGAGAAATGAAAAAAAATATAGAAAAAACTAATACAGGCTGGCCTATACCTACGACTATCAAGGAATCTTTTTCCAATTTCTGCGCAGATAAAGGAACTATAGCCCAAGAAGATTGTGCAGGCGCTTTACTTATTTACCAATATCTACCTGCACAGGTTCGTGAACAAGCTCGACTTGAAGCGAAGGGACTTCAGTCGATTGACAAAAAGTTTTGGAAGAAGTTTTGTGAGGGTGTTGAATTGGGATTACAAGCCCAATTAAATATCCAGCCGCCAACGCTGGAGAGAGAATAATTGATTTTGAATTTCGATTATCATTAATGTATTTTTCTGCTGACATTATTCTAACATCCTTACTATTAAGCAATTATTGCTGTTTTTATAGTTTCCGCCACTCGCCTTGGTGTTATTGCAAAGTAGAAAATCGTGAATATTGATATAATTAGGAAATTTAGTCAAACAAAATATTTTGTAATTTATGAAATATTTTATAGGACGAATGTTTTATGAAATTCGTAGTAACCTTGGAGAATTAAGAAAATGAAAAAATTATATGTTTTTTCACTTATATTGATAATCCACACTGGCTGTGCAAATGAGAAAGTAAAACCAGCCAATAAGGCATTTTCTAAATATGCAGGATTATCTAAAGATGAAATTCGTACAAATATTCAGCTTGAAATTAACGAGCGAGAATCATTAAAAGAAAAAAAACCAAATGCAGTTAAAACCCCAGAAATAAACATAAAAAAAGAAGAGCAAATTGTTGATGAAAAATTGATTTCAAAGGAAGAATTATACGTCAATGAATTTTTATTAAAATACCAAAACATCAAAAAGATGTTATCCCAACTCAATAATGCAGGAACTAAAGAGCTAATTGCAGATATAAAATTCATTTTTTATGATATTAACGATAAAATAAAAGGTCATGCAGAAATCACCGTTACCAATAACTGGCATTTAATGGCTTATCAAATTCGATTACAATGTGCTCAAAATTTATGGAAACTATGGGCACAAATAGATAACCCTAAAGATTGGGATACCGCAAGAATAAGCATAGTTGATTATAATGGCAATGAAGTTGGTGGTTCACGTTGGCTTGCAGGTTCTCTAATATGGGTTAAAGAATAATTCTATTTCATAAATTTTTAACACACCCCTCTATCATTCAATTTAAGGCGTCCAGCAGGCTACAGGATTGATTATCTTTTGGTTATGCAGTAATATCCAGCTTGCACATAATAATAGCGGCTACGCGACAACGCAAATCAGT
>CAZJIR010000124.1:0-5670 GCA_964546095.1 uncultured Pirellulales bacterium | reverse complement strand
GATGCTGCTGCTGTTGAGTATGCTCGATATGGCAGTATTTTGAATGATAGCTTTACAGAAATAATAGAGACCATTTCAGGTATGATTTCAAACGGACACTCAAAAGAGTGAGTAAAATCTAAGCTATCCTCAAAGTGACAAGCATAATTGTCTCTTGTCTCTGCATATTTTTCAGCGTAAATTGACTTTGTTCGAATTATATGGGCATGAAGTATTGGTATACCCACACAGGGGTAAGCTGTACCCGAATCATTTATACAAACTGGCCGTTTACCGGAGCCCAAAACATCATTTTCGTTATCACTGCTTTGGAAGCTGGTCGTATAGTTTTCGTCCCAATAAATATACTTCTTGTTCGAACTGCCGGGCGTTATAGCATAAATAGCACCTTTCAAACAAAATAAAATTGCATTGACCGCATCCTCTGCCGACCACGATACATAACCGGCGCTTGGAGTATTATCATTCCACTGGCAGTTGTGCGTAAAAGGCATATCAATATTTGGTATGCCCAGAGCATCAGCCGGAAGTCTCTTTTTAACTTCATAGAAGGTAGGTGGTCTGATAATTGAAAAACTCTGGCCGGATGGCGAATAGGCATTAGGGGCTGGCAGTAACGGTGTATAATCATCTTCATCGTGCCCATAATAATCAACTGCAACTATGGTAAAATGATTCTTTTGTGTTCGAACCATATTTACAATCGCCACTTTTTCGACCGCTTGCCCTTCTAAGCCTAAAGCCCAAACATCGCCTTTTCTGGGCTTGCCCGCAAATGAACCATCAATAGTAATTTCACGCCCGCTCCAGCTTTTTACTGTTTTGCACTCGGTCGTATCGTCCGAAAGCCTTATATAAATTTCGTATGTTTCCCCACCATCCAGCGCCCCGGATATATCCCGGTCAAGTATTATCACATCATCGGCCCCTGTCAAATCGACCGCAGCCACAAGGCCACCACCATTATAGCTATCAGTTCCCTCCCCAATCATGCCGACATTTTTAATATCATGCTGAACATTTATAACATCACCAATCTCGTAGGGAATGGCCCCTACACTTGCGCCCCATTGGTAGCCATTTTTAATATTGACTACTTGACTCATTCGATAGTTACCATATCTATCACCTTCTGATTGTTTGGTACAGCCTCTGAGCGTCTTTCTAACTTCATTTATCGAGGGCCCGGCATTTCGATTCGGGACCTTATATGATGTTCGCTTGTAATCACGTTTCTCGTCATAATAATCTAAAAGAATCTTGCCGGAACTCTCCTTACTTTTTAATGAGTAAATTCTAAATGAATCTCTTTCTAAGCTACCTATAGAATGCGTATTGACAGCACTGCGAGGCTCATCAACTATAAAGTTAAGTTCAGTACCGTTCCAAACAGCATTAGACCGGCAATAATCGCAAACCTCGCAAATAGCATCCCATATATTTATTAGAGACTCCCAACCCCCATTCCATGTTATGCGTTTTTCCGTTCCCTCCATACCATCGTCAACCATAGAATCACAAAATTGAGCCATATTGTATAAAGATTGCTTGTCGGGTCTATCCGGCAAAAGCCTATCAAATCTTACCACCTCATAAGGCGTACCCGCTCCATCCCCGCTTATGACGGGCGCTGTAGCCAGAAAGAAATTGACCCATGCTGGACAATTCGAATACTCTAAATTCAACTCATAAATACCACCACCGCCCGAATAGCTTGAAAAATTCGTTGTGTCTATATTTACTGTTATTGTAGTTGCGTCTATTGCTGTAACCCGCCCAACCATATTGTTGATTTGGGTCATTCCGCGAACACCACTTATCAAAGCATATTCATCAACACTAAAACCGTGTCCGGCCCCGATTGTCAGTGCTCCCGATGATGCCTTGGTAATTTTAGTTATGCTCCGGCTATTTCCATTGTGAGTAGGTACAATTAACCCCTCAACTATACAGGAATAATTCAGCGAACCGCTCAAACGTTCCCCGGCCAGTGCTTTAATCCCAACATGTGCTAATCCCGGATGCCTGAATCCATCAGTATAAACCTCAAGATAATTTTGCATATATACATCATCGCCAACGTTTTCATCATCTACATCAGAGGTTGTTTTTGTGACTCTAATATCATGCTTCTTGCCCCGTGTGATTGTCATTGAGTCGCTGGCAACATATCTAACATAATAGCCTCCAACCTTATTTCGCGTAACTGTTTCTTGCCCGATTATTGTCCAGCTTCCCATATCATGTTCGCTGACCTCAACCTTAACGCCTATGCTGTGATTTAACATTCCCTTACTTGGGCTCAATTCATAAACACCCGTAAAATATAACGTAACCTCTAAATCATCATAATCATCATCGGAGGTTGGGACCGTTATAGCACTTGCACTTGATACCAATATAGGTCGTCTGAATTCTAATTTTTCGATCCCATCGAACAGCGTTAAAGCTGTTTGGTCAATATTACCCAACCTTTTTTCGACCTCAATATCACCAAAGTTGCCTAATGGTTGCTCATTTATCCAATCCTCCGAAATACTCTTAATCGGGCCTTTACATATACCTATAATCACATTTGCTATTTCCGATGTTCCGTCACTATTTAATTCTGTCCATGAGCATATCACATTACCATATACTCGCCTTTTGCCAAAGCAGATAGCCTTTGGAATATCCTGCTGCTGTGTTGTTTGTGGATTCCATCCGTAGGATTGCTGCATATCCGACATTGACATTTTATCTTGCTTTGATTCTATATAATCAGCATTAATAGAACTGATAAGCAACCCTCCCCCAACAGCAATGCCCATAGCGGCTATACCAGACACAAGGGTCATTTTTGCTCCCCATTCGGCCCCAACAGCTAAATTCCCAAGACCGGGTGCTACCATTGCTAATGCAATCATGGCAACAGCCGACATTACCATTTTTTCATTTTGTCCTTTTCCTACGTACGGAAATATTGATATGTAATCATTTGGTCGGGCAATGGCCGTGTCCCAGAATTGGCGTTCAATAGGCATATCATTGATTGCGATACTAACTCTTTTGTCAGGTACAAACTGCGCCTTGAGCTCCTCGAGCGTTTGCCCTATATATTTCAACTGATGTATCTGTCTTTCGTTCAGTCGAAATCTATTTGGAAATACTATTACTGTTATTGTCCCCGACATATCGCCAGTATCCATCTATCAACAACTGTCTTCGCCTTAATCTTTCAATTGAAACGCTGTACTGTTCTAAAATATGTATGAACCATTCGGTATCTTCCAGAACAACGCCTATATGAGTAACAAATGGGGCCTGCACTTTCAAAGAGACTATGCACAACGGCTCTGGCCTCGTTATTTCTACATAATCCCTTGTACCATCCGTTATGGCAGCACAAATCATTTCATCATCGGTAAGAGAAGTTTTTTCGGGCAAAATCTTATTATTGATTTTATAAACCTCAATCGCCAGTCCGTAACAATCCAGATAATTTTTTCTGCTTACAAAACCACGACACAACGGACAGTCTGTTTTCTTTACTTTGCTATATAGCTGCCCGCAAGAACACTTATCCATTCGCCCGCCCATACGAAATGGAATGCCAAGCAATTTCTCGTATTTCTCGTTTTTAGCCATAGTTTCACACTATTACTATAGTTCCCGGTGTTAGCCCTTTTTCCGCTCCCCAACGGTCAGAGTTTTCACGTGCCCGGCAATCACTCAAAGTATGCAGACAGTCTAAATAGCCCGCAGTTCCACCGCTCGTGTATGATCCTGAATAATCGCTACTAACCGTTCCATCCAGTGTAAAATTATTAGTATCCACCACAGTTATTTTATAGCTCCCGTCAAGCGAAGGTGTAATGCCTGCTATACCTGCAAGGCGGATATAGTCATGTTTTTTTGTTGTGTCAAAATTATGAGAATCGACCTGTATAGATACAGGATTCGAGCCCGACAAAGTAACCCCCGCAACAGACTTCCGGGAATATCCGCACTCTGCACATTCGAATTCTTTATGACTACAATGTTGTGAATTGTACTCCGTCGTTTGCACTAATGCTGTAAGCATACCCGGAGGGCCAAGAATAAACTCTGCAAATTTTTCATCTATATCATAGTTTTTTATCTCAAAGATATTTCTTAGCTCTATGTTGTCGCCCGTCATGTACTTGTAACTAACAACAAAAAGTTCTAAGGTTGTGTTGCCATCGGTTATGTCGTAGTTATCAATATATGTTTTCAAGAACCTTGATATATAGGAAAATCTGATTTTGGTTGTCGGTATTTGTTCTTGCCCGGATATTTTCACCGGGTCAACATCTAAATAGCATTTTTCATATTTGACCGGGTGATATTCAGTTCCATTACCAAACGTTGCTTGCGGGTGCATTGGATTCCCGGCCCCACTATTGTATATTTCAGATATTTGACTTTCTGTAAGGACTCGGTGTTCGTAAATTCGAATATCATCTATTTTGCCATCGTAAAATTCAGAAGCATCGGCACTCTTGCCAATGAGAAGATTTCCCGACTGATTGCGAATCCCGGTTCTACTAATCCCCGTATCTTTCAGCAAAGCATTTAGATATATCCTTGCTTGGCTGCCATCGTAGGTCCCGAAAATGTGATTAAATCCTGCTGTTAGATCGGCCACAGCAAATTCGGCTGTACTTGTATTCCCGTTCTTATCATAAACTATAAATTTGACATAATTGCTTTCTTGTAAAAGAGCATAATTATTTGGCTTCCATATCATCCCGGCGCGATTGCTCGTAACGTCCGGGTCAAACCATCCGCCAACTGATATTTTATCCTGCGGATTAAGATTCTCATTGTCTGTAATCTCTATAAAATCAACTATACCATCCAAATCGAATCCGTTTTTGACCTTGCCCTCACAGCTTACATCCTCTGTATTTTTTCCGCCCTTTAATTCACCATCGTTATTTTCCCCGCTGCTATCATCGACCGTTGTATCGGCCTCATAATCTTCAAGTTCCAAATTAAGAACGCATCCCGAAATTTCGTAGGGATTGAAAATTAAAGAACGTGCCTTTTTAGGTAATAGCGCATCATAAACTCGCACATCATCTATCCGGCCCACAAAGTGTTCGCTATCACTATTAGACCAACGACCAATGCAAAAATCCTGTGAGTTATCAAGGTTCTGATTTTCTGCGCTTATATCTACGCCGTTATCTTCTACATTGTCGATATACAGTTGCAGATTTCCGTCCCGATCCCATGCTACCAAAATTAAGTGCCATCCCCCATCATTTACAACCGCAGAAGATACAACCGTTTTTCTTGTCGAACCACTACCTCCTATCCCGGCCTCAATTTTCCCGGTTACTGTTTGTATCAAAATATAGAAATGATTTGTGTTGTCCGAGCACGTCCCCTTGCTTACTAAAACCCCGCCAGTTGTTGTAAGAATCCATACACAAATAACAAAATCCCCCGTCCCTACATTACAAACATTGCCACAATTGATATAACTATACTTTTTTAATATTAATTGGCCGAACACTTCACTTTGCGAATCTATGCTGCCGGTCAATTTTATTTTATTTGTCAAGTTACCTAATAACGAAGATTGTGCCCCTATTGAGCCAGTTAAGTATTTTGTGGTAATTATTGTAAGATTGCCGGTTACGCTGCTTTGGGCATTAATAG
>CAZJIR010000123.1:7194-7423 GCA_964546095.1 uncultured Pirellulales bacterium | reverse complement strand
CATAAAATTGATGAACTTCATCCAGAGCTTTGGCGCTTGCCTTTAAATAAGATTCGTTGTTCATGTCTCGTATCGTCCGCAGCAGACCAATCGAATCCAATTCAAAAACACCTTTAGCTTCTACAGGCTTATCGCCTGTCATCACCAGGATACTCTCCACGCCAGCGTTCCTATAGCCGGCAAGTATACTGAGTAATCCGAAGGCGTTGTGGTCTTTACAAGTGACGTG
>CAZJIR010000123.1:0-7184 GCA_964546095.1 uncultured Pirellulales bacterium | reverse complement strand
ATCCAGGTCACCCAACAAATCTTTTAACTTCAGTTGGCTAAGAATATCAGATGGCTTAATGTTAGCTAAACCGCCGGGATTCTGCGGCAATGTAATACCGACAAAATCAAAATCCTTCGGGATTACAGAGGCGCCGAAAAAATCGAAGCTTTCCGGACGTGCCAATTTTTTAACCTCTTTATAAGCACGCAAAAATTTTTCGATAGGACCAAAATTAAAACCGGGCCCGCCTGTCAGCTCAACACAGACAATAAAACTTGAACTATCTTCTAATTTTATCCTTAACTTATTGCGCTCTATCACACATCAACTCCTTTTTACATTTACTACCAACTACCCAAAGAGGAGGTAAAGATAACAAATATTTCTTTCATTTTCTATTTTATTTATTACTTGTACTGACAAACACTTATGCAAACCCAAGGTACCCCTCGGTTATTTTATTGCTTCCGCCCCGCCCAAAGATATTATAAACGGTTGTATTGTTTTCGTTGTGGATAACCTGTTGATAACCTAAAGGAGGATTCTCAACCCTCTCCCCAACAATGATTAAAAATACAGGAAAAAAAGGCGCTACTTGTTTCTTACATCCTTATAGCTTGTTACAAATCGCTCTCAATCTTCTTAACCTCCTGCTAATAAAGATGTTACGGCCAACGACAAATCTGTCTCTCAAATTCGTTTCCATCGAACTCCCTACAAACCGGTGGTATGCTAAAATCACCTGCGATTTGCAGTGGATTAACGCAAAAATATCCTCTTGGTGGATAATTCCAAAGAAGATTTCCCATATATGTGAGGATTTAGCTATCCCCAAAGTAGGGTATGTACTGCCAAAAACGGTATTTGTTCACCGGCAGCTCGCCGTTTTATAAGCTTTTTTAAAGTTACCGCATAGTAGCTTCTTTAACGGCTGAATCGCGCTGCTATAAAGTCAAACACATCATAAAGTAGAGCTTCTGCATAAGAACCATCAAGCAAACCGAACCATACATAAAATACTCGACCGCCACCGTCAAGTTCAGCATAGGCAACGGCATCTCCGAGATATTCACCATCACCGTCGCGCAATTGCAACAGTGAAGTAGGTTTAATACCATCGCCAGCAAAGAACGGCCGCCATCGTAAGTCACCCGATATGGGAAACGCAAGCTTCTTGGAAACGTGCGGCAGATAATCCCTCGGCTGAACAAAATAATACCTCAAACCACGCGGCGGCCTCTCCCAGCCCATACGCAAATTCAGACCAAATCGGCTGCTGGGGTTTACCACTTGACCATCCTGGTCATAATAAAAAGGCCACGGTTTCGAAGGTAAAACCAAAAGAAAACCACCAGTCCCCAGATAGCCGGTTAATGCATCATCGACATCACCGGCTTTGCTAACACTGCGACAGTAATGCTCGCCAGCACCGTAAAGTAAAACAGGATAATTTCTTACAGCCAATTCTCCTCCTGCAACATCCTGCCATGTCAGAGCCTTCGTATCAACACCCAAATCAAGAAGCCACCAAAAAGCAATCGAATCCGCATTCGGCAAAACTCCGACCCGAATACCCTTAAACTTCTCACGCAACCTTGCCTTTTCCTCAACGGAGAACTGTTGAGAATCAGCAGTGCTGGCAGCACTGCGCGCCTTCGCCTTAAAGCGTTTCGCATATCTAGCGGTAAGGTCAAGGTAACGCCGTCCATATTGTAGCGATGGCTCTATCTCACTACCCTCATGCCACTCATTGAAACTGGTAACCAGTATCCAGTACGGGTCAGCCTTGATAGCCTCTTCCCACTGAGCACGATATAGTCTGCCATCGTAACGGCCAACTGCAAGACCTGGCTTGCGTATCTTCGTGTCATCATAGCCGGGTATTACTGTTATAGTACTAATCTTGCCGGCCCGGTCGGCCATTTGCACCCAAGACCTATATGTACCCGTGGCCCACTTGCGCACCTCATCAGGTTCAACGCCTCTGAGCGAACCAGCGGTGTTATAGGTATGAACACCATCAAAAACCCGGGCCGAACCATAACTGAACGAATCACCAATCGCCGCAAAACCGCCATCGTACTGGCCATTGACAATTTCGATTACTTCCAGCCAGCCCTTTAATCCAAGCTGCTCAAGCGCACGGCCATAGACAAACACCACAGGCTTACCATTCACCTTAAGGTAAGCACCATGCCTGCCGTATCCACTTAAAACCTTAATTATGTCAACCGCAGCCGAACGCGGCGTTTGCGGACGAGGCACAGTTTCATAGTAAATACACGCTTTCAATTCATTACGGAGACAGATATCGAGAATTTTATCCATAGCCCTGTCCGAGAAACTATTATGGCCCCACCAACTGACTATGAACGTATCGATATTAGACTCCCTTGCCCATCGGCAGTGACGTTCTATCATATTCGGATCATGCGAGTCATAAGCGCCATCTATCGGATAATTAGTGCTCGCCCTGATGTCTTTTGCATCAGCATCAACATGGCCCCAGTGCACCGACCTGCCGGCCCCGCCCGGCCCATCAGGCACACCATACCACGGATAGTAAAACGCCATTACCCTCCGTGACACACTACTAACTGGGACCTCGACGTTTGGCGGTACACCGCCCTGTAATGATGTTGTATATATGATTAGAACAAATAGTCCCAATAAATACTTTTCTCTACGTAACACTGTCATAAACATCACAAATTAGTCCTTGCTAAACATATCGATTTTCTTTTTAAGCGCCCGGCAAGCTCCCTGCACATCTTTGGTTTTCGTCACCGCGGCACAAACCGCAATCGTCCTTGCGCCCGCCTCCAAAACATCATCCACATTATCTAAGTTAATGCCGCCAATAGCAACACCGCCAATGCCCGTATCAACCAGCAGCTCTGTCGCCTGCTTAACATAGTCCAGACCGACTGGTTTAGCTGTCTGCTTTGTTTCCGTTGCAAAAACCGGCCCCAAAGCCACGTACGCAGGAAGCTCCTCACAGGCAGTGCGCAATTGTTCGAGAGAATGTGTACTTTTACCGATTATCAGCGGAGCCAACTGGAGATTGCGTGCCTGCTCCACAGGCAAATCACTCTGGCCAAGGTGAACACCGTTGGCACCAGTAGCTACTGCAATATCAACCCGGTCGTGTATTACGCTGAGAATGCCAGCGTCTTTGCAAATCCGTACGAATTCACGTGCAAGATAGAAAAGGTTCTCGTCATTAATTTCCTTGGCGCGCAATTGAATGCAATCCGCGCCGCCATCGGCGCACCTATAGGCCAACGAAATAACATCCAGCGGTAGATTGCCGGTGATTATAACATACAGCCTGACCCGTTTGAATTTCTCAAAAGAGTCGCTGAAAAGAACAATATCCTTTTCGAGTGTATATGCAGTGTATCGCAGCTTTTCCATTGTCTCGGCCACGGACCGGTCCAGCGACTGGCTCACCTCAGCAAGTGCTCGCAGCGCCTCGGTAAGACGTTTGCAACCGGCAGTAAAACAATCTTTGAGATTGCCACGAACGAGTTGTTTATCGACCATCTTGCCGAGACCTATGTCGCCCAGGACATCTCTGCCCGAAATAAGCTGACCGGCATCAAGCTTATCGATCGCCGATGACAGCTCGTGTCTTATCCGCTTGGCCCGCTCGGTAAGTGAGCTCGAATTCAAAACGAACCTGCAAAATTCCTCTACTACGCGAACAGCCTCGCGTGCACGGTTGAAATTAGCATCTATAATTCTATATGCCGCACGCTCCATAATTTCCTTGATTATACGACTCGTCGCTTGTATTTAGAAGCCAAAATTACACAAAACGTCGCACGGGCTTGCGAAGGAATTTTGATACGCTTCCGAGGATACCCGGCGTGTTGTCGCTGTAATGGCCTATGCGCAAATAAAAAGCGGAGCCGACCCTCCTCCGGAGCGACCCCGCTAAACAAAGTTAATTATTATCAAAATCGGATACGCCGATTTTGGTATTCTCTAAATGGGCGGACATATCCTCCTCCAATATGTTTTTAGGCCGTCCGCCCAATATAGCTTCCTAAAAGTCGATAAATCTAATTGAGCTGCAAAGAATATACCAAGTAATATAAAATGAATGTAGAACATAACACGTTATACACCTAAGGACTTGTGATAAAAACATTTACGATTGTTAATACCGTTTTGATTTAGTCAATAAAGAAATGTCATATTTTAACACCTCGTTGTATTATATCAACGCGTACAGTGTACCCAACCAACCTATTTTCACTCACTTACCGCCATTAAGAGTAAAATGGCAGGGCGGTTGATAGTGTGTTCATAAAAATCAACGCAGTGGTGATAAAAACAACAACGCTAACATAAAGTTGCAAAAATAAGGGGGCATTAAAAGTAACTCGAAAAGTCGGAAGCAGAGCAAAAACTATACACTTTATTGGGTGACGATGTTACAAAACGACGCTATTTCAATAAAACCTTCGTTCAAATAATTGTTAATCAGCGCTTCTTTCTTCTTTCTTCTGACATTTAGCAGAGCAAACACGTCCTGTCCAGCGACAAAGCCACTGGCCAAAGAGAATCTTTCTGCCGGTACGTTGCTGGTCAACCCGGAAAATCGTGCTTTTCCGCCATGCTATAATCTCATCCGTAATCACCTGAGATTGATGCACGGGCATTTCCATTCTTATCAACTCACCGGGGTCCGTGCCTACATCATAGAAAAAAGTTGTTTTGTCCGTCGGACGATATATGAACTTTCTATTGCCCTGTAAGAAACCCGCAGGCCCTTCTTGCATCCAACCGGAAAAAAACACTTTCCGTCCGTCGGGAATAGAATCAACTACATTAACACCATCGAAGCCAACACCATTTATTTCGAAACCCAACAATCCCAACAAGGTTGGCGTCAGGTCAACAGAACTGACCGGCTCGGCCACCCTGATTCCAGGCTCAACCAAAAAAGGAACTCGCAAGCAAAACGGTATGCGCAGGACCTCATCAAAATCTATCAGGGCATGTCCGAGTTGGCCGTGCTCACCAAAAGCTTCGCCGTGATCTCCGATAACACAAAATATCGTGTTGTCCCTGAGATTCAGCTTGGTAAGTTCCACGTCCAACGCAGCCAAGAATTTATCTGTGTAGCGAATTGATTGCTTATAACGTTCCAACGGCTCTTTAGCCGGGGCCTCAAACCACTCTGGTACCTCATAGGGGTCATGGGTTACGGAGCATAGTATTGTAAGGAAAAAGGGTTTGTTATCAGACACTAACCACTCGGTGAGGGGCTTCAACATAGAGAACTCGTCACACGCCAGGTAGCCAAGAAAGCTGTTCGGGTCGTCCAGATCATCTCTGGCCCAGAATTTATCGAAACCGAGGTTATAAACCAGCCCGGGCCGGGACTCAAAGTTTCCCATGGCCGACTGGAAAAAAGCGGTGCGATAGTTGGATTCTTGCTTAAGTATTGTGGCTATGCTCGCATACGGCTTTACAGCCGGCACTGCCTCAGCTATGTCTTGGGATGCAGAAGGGAATCGGCCGGTTAAAAGAGAAAACAGTGCCTTCGTAGTATGAGATAATGATGACCGGGCGTTTGAGAACATAACACCTTGCATCGATAAAGTATTGAGATAAGGAGTCAAGTCGCTTTTTCTGTCTGCAAATGATGTATATCGGTATTGAACGCCTTCGAGGATAACCAGTACTATATTCTGATTCATCTGTTTTGGGCTACGTGAAATACGTAGCTGGTCAAAAGCCGGCATATGCCACTGGGGCTCTATCGGGCGACGGTAGTCGGAGACAAATATACTGGCCACAGCTTGCAGGTGACAATTGTACTGGAGCCCCAGAGAAGACAGTTGTGGAGAGCCGCGGCTCGACAGCAAGATACGTGCGAAAAGGCTGCTCACAACAATAATAATAGAAATAATGATTTTGATTAGAAAACGATTTTTTTTATAGACGGGCGGCCGTGGTCTAACCAAAGCCATAAAGATAAAGGCAATGACGATAGCGCTGGGCCCAAGCAGGATGATAGCCGCTGTAGGCATTTTAATGAGATTAACGCCTATGATACGCAACGCGTGCAACGGCGCTCTTACTAAGGGCAAAAGAACCCGTGGTAGAATCTGTGTTCCTGTTCTTATCAGCCAGCCTGCATTTAGAACAGACCAAGTGCAAATAATAGCAGCTATTATATTAGCCGCGCGTAAGACCCACTTCTTAGACCAAAAGAAACATACCAAAACTAAGATAATTTCAACACCCAATAAAATGGATATGTCCGTAAGAATCCAGCTTAAATATTTATTTGTTAAACCGCAACGCCACGAGTGAAAAAGTTTTACTGCCAGCGTGCAAAACAAAGCGCCGAACATAACAACGCTGTAAGCACGCGAAGCTAAGAAATTATATAGACTGTGGACATACAGGAGCCATTTTTTTTCTAAATTGGGTTGTGCGCTTTCAAAGCTCATGCGCGACAAAATACTAAAAGTACCGGGAAATATCAAGCTATTCCCGTTATCAAAATATTATTGTATCTATCTATATTCTTTTGTTGTTTTTTAATAATTATTAATAAAGTAGGTTTAGTATTAGTATTCATATAGTCGGTTAAATTGTTAGGTTATTTCATAGTGTTTCTTTAAAACGTCCCTGATGAAAACGTTAGATGGTCACAGCCCACTATTTTATTGTGGAAAACCTGTTAAATTATATCGAATATTTGACGTTGTCACTAAGGTTTGGGGCTACGTGGCGCGAGATATCGTTGTGTTTTGGCTTATTTTAACACATCTACTGACGGGTTATCCACAGCCACATTTTTTATTGTGTTGGAAAATTATTGAAAAAATGCAAGGAATTGAATTGACACTTTAGTTAACCAAGAAACAATATATATATAAACATAATTTAATATAGTTATGGAGATAAGAGAATGTCTCTCGAATTTGAATTACGCTTAAGAAAACCGGTAGTACTACTGGCTCATAAAGCCATACTCAACACATACTATACAGCTTCGTGTCTCAAAAAAAGGGCTGGTGAGTTCCTCCGACCCTTCGGCCTAACCGACGTTCAGTTTAACCTTATGATGCTCTTGCAGCATCAGAGCAGCTCTGTAGGGGGGCTCAGCCAAGCTCAGTTGAGCAATATGATGCTCGTCAACCGTGCGAATATAACAACTCTTATAGACCGGATGG
>CAZJIR010000122.1:4340-7428 GCA_964546095.1 uncultured Pirellulales bacterium | reverse complement strand
TTCTTCTATTGTCAATCCCACTACATCAGGGACCACGACATCTGCCATCGCCGGTGTTGCCATAACGAACAAGTTCGCCGCCAATACCGATGCTAACACAAATAAAATTTTCTTATTCATTTTTCCGCCCTTTCGAGAAAAAATATACTTATTTTAATCCGTTGGAAATTTTTCTTTTCTTTCCCTCTTATTCCTCGCTATGTATCTTCTAACGTGGTTCACACCTAACAGTATGCGCCCATTTGAGAGCTAAGACATGTCTTGCTGAAAATCTCGCTGATTGAAAGCCATTTGGATTTCTCCTCCAAAAGGCCAATTTAATGCAATTAACGGATTATAGCACCTCCTCAGTACTTTTCAAGAAAAAAACAAAAAATGTCACCTGAAAAATCCGCTCTAATTCCTTCTCACAATACGAGATACGAACAACGAGCGACGAGCAACGAATTAATCATGCCGCAATGCTACGACAGGGTCAACCCGAGCCGCTCGCAATGCAGGATAGAGACCGGCCGCCAAACTGATAAATATGGAAAATGCAACAACCCCCAGACAAAGCCATAGTGGAAAGCTGAAGAAACGAACATATGGTGCACCCTCTTTAGCCATAAAATAATTGGCAACCTCGTTGATAACCATACTGACTACCCATCCCAGAACGAGCCCGAATACTCCGCCTAAAAAGCCAATCATGCCGGATTCGAAGAAAAATATTTTCTTGATATCTCTGTCGCTTGCGCCGATAGCTTTCATAATTCCGATTTCTCTGTATCTTTCCAGGATGGACATCACCATAGTATTGATTATCCCCAAAGAAGCCACTGTAATACCTATCATCGCGACTGCTAACAGGAACATATCCAGAAATATAAATGCGGTCTTGATTTCATCAAGCTGGTCCACAGGCGCAAAGGTCCGAAGCCCTTTAGCTTTCATTTGCTCTTTCACAGAGTCGACATATTTTATAGAAGCTACCTTGATAGTTACCGCCGTATAGCCTTTAAGCTTTTCCGCCGGCTTGAAGAAGTCACGGATACTTGTCAGCGATATTTTCTTCATCTCTTCGGCTGGCCCCGGCGGAACATAAACATCGCTTTTAATTGGTATAGAACCACTGAATCCCATTCGTTCGGTCACACCAGCAATAGTGAACGTATAACTTTTCTGATCGAAGGGCAGCTTGTCACCCTGCATAATGGACATCATGTTCATCGGATTTAATAGTGAAGCATCCATGGCCAGCGTGGCAATCTCGATTTCTTCTCCAACCACACTCTCGAAGTCCTTGATGTCCATCCGGCGTAGCAGCGAATCATTTATAATCAGGGAATTTTCCACATCGCTTTTATAGGCCTTGCCTGTCCTTAGCTTCATCAATTCGGACTGGCAAACATCGGCCGGCATAACCTGGACAAGGCTGAACTGTTCCTTTTCCCTGAATTTAATCAACGAGGGAAAACGAATTTCCGGAAACGCCGATTCCACGCCTTTCATTTCCCTGACTTCCTGTAAAAAATTAACGTCGAGTATTGGACTATTCGGCGAATCTGGAATCTGCTCATTTTGGGCCTGGTCATATTGTTCATCAGGGTCTGCATGATGATGTTCGTCTCTGTCTCTGTTAGAAGATGGATAGACGGTGATATAATTGAAAAGCCCAAGCTCTTTAAAACTGTCCGTAACATTTTTCTGCATACCCTCACCGAACGAAAACATCGAAACGAGCGCCCCGATTCCAATAACCACGCCGAACGTCGTAAGGAAAGTGCGCAGTTTCTTCTTAAACAGATTTGAAAATGATTGCTCGATATAATCGGATATTCTCATCGGTTAATTACCTGTTCTTTTCCTGTTCGACAACTTCCCCATCTCGCAGGTGAATAACATCATCGGCAAACTCGGCAAGGATGTCCTGTTCGTGAGATATCATAATAATTGTCAGGCCCTGGTCCCTGTTCAGGTCTGAGAGCTTCTGCACAATATTTCTTGATGTGTTTGTGTCTAAGTTACCGGTTGGCTCGTCGGCGAGCAGGATTTTAGGCTGATTTACTAACGCGCGGGCGATAGCCACCCTTTGCTGCTCACCGCCGGAAAGCTCCGATGGGCGATGGTCTTTACGGGGATATAGCCCCACCTTTGTCAGCATCTCGTCTGCCTTGCGGTTCCTTTCTTTTTTGGGCACTCCCGCAAAGAGCAATGGAAAAGCCACATTCTCAAGGGCCGTATAGGATGAAATAATATTGAATGTCTGGAATATCATCCCGACCTGGTATCGCCGGTAAAGGGCCAGCTCTTCCTTGTTCAATTTGGAGATAAATCTTCCTTCGACTTTAATAGTCCCTGATGACGGCCTGTCCAATCCGCCTAATAGATTCACCAAGGTCGATTTGCCCGATCCCGAAGGTCCCGTTACTCCTAAGAATTTCCCCTCGTCGATGGACAGACTAACATCCTTAAGGGCGGTAACATTAATCTTCCCTGAAGAATATACTCTCGATAGTTTTTCTGTTACTACAAAGCCGTCGGAACTCATACTATTCCTTGATGCGTTACTTGTTTGGTATATTTTTAATTGGGTTTATCTGTCCTTGCTCTTCTCAGATTTATTTGTACTTACCTGTTGTCTTTAGCTAATTTATTTGGGCTTTATGATGTTCAATATATCGTTGACCTCAATATCGGAAATGGTCGGCAAAACCAGCTCACCCTCCTTTTTTAGAGGCAGCCTAATCAGTCCCAAAGCCGGCGTGTCAACCGACAAGCCCAATTCTGCGTCATACGGGATTTTTGAGCCGGGCCTGATGCCCTTCAAAGCCTTCAGCATCTCCGCATAGTTGATTGTAGCTGGCAGAGAAACTATTTTACTGCTTTTTGCCGGCACGATGTCTTGCGACTCGGCACTGCCTGAAAGAAACTTCCCGGCGCCGCTGGATAAGCTGTAATCGAAGTTTGCCAATGGCAAAGCAACCGGGTAATGGTTATCAATCTCGACATCGAATAAAAGTGTGGCTGAGTCCAGTCGAACATCTTCGAATTTCAGGCCCGTCAATCTCGCAGTGGGTTTGTTAAGGCCTATCGTCTCCTGAAT
>CAZJIR010000122.1:0-4330 GCA_964546095.1 uncultured Pirellulales bacterium | reverse complement strand
AGCCCGCAATCCAGACTATCATCAGGGCCGGAATCAAAATCATATATCGTTTCGCTATCATAATTCCATCTCCTTATAAAACCGTTGTTGCTACGATAGTCCGTTTTGCTGATTAGGTCAAGTATTTTAGAGGCATCTTTTTTCTGCTGTGGATGCGTTTCAGCCCGCTCCACTCGAGCTGAGCAGCACAAGCGTGGGTGTCAGGAAAATACATAACAAAAAAAGGCAGCAGGCATAATGCCTGCTGCTCTTAGTATTCACGTAATATGATATATCATATTGTTCTGCGTCTGCGCAGCAGGCCGACAAGGCCTACGCCAATGCTGCCCAGCAGAATAGCGCCTGGTGCAGGAATTACTTGGTCTGACTCCACAAAAGTGCGGAAGTCCATGTCAGTGTCACCAAAATTAGCGTAGGTACCATTCCAACTTGTGCCAAGTGTGCTTCCACGTCCCCACCGTTGACCACCGGTATATGGATTTGAAAAGCCAGATAACCAAAAGTAATTCGCGTTTGTTGTTGCGTCAGGCACTCTTAGGATGATCGCGAGAACATCTCCGACTTCAACATTGATGCCTGCCGATGCTACGTTGAACTCGATCCATGTTGACGTGTCAATAGGTAAGCTACTTGCGGTAATTGTAGTCGTAGCTAAAACGGCTCCGTCATCTTCTGTTGGCGAGCCACCAACGGTGTCCCGCACATCTATTACAAGATCAAGATTTGCCGATGTTTTTTTCTGCACCTTAACATGGATTGCGCTGAGGGTTCCCGATAAGCCAACAGTGAATGTCTGTGCGTTGTCCGGCTGGCCACAAACGCCTAGCTGGATTCCAGTTTCGAATGATTGGTCAAGAGTTGGTGCAGCTAAACAACTATTCGCAATGGGTAGTGCTGTGATCCCAAAGATGATTAGCACAACTCGTAAATTATCGATGCCTCTGATTTTCATGATTTCGTCTCCTTTCGCAAACAAATGTAATTGATTATCTTAGATGTTCATCATACTGGCGTCCTAATTGACCCCTTTCCTTTTAGGCCTGAGCTGCGAAGGTACTATAAACAAACGAGTCATATGGGGATGGAAACTTAAAAGGCAAATAAGAAAAACTCACTTACCCTCGTCCTTAAGAAATATTTTATTTTTATAAGATAAAATTGTCAAGAGAGAAACCCAGGAAACCACAGTTTTTCGTGTTCCTTTCTTGCTTATTTATGATGGAGAAAAACAAGATAGTGATATTTACGTTTTTAAATTAAATGTGCCCGCTCGATGATTTGAGCCACAACGAATTGTCGCTGGGTGCTTAATTCGTATTATGTGACTGTCACAATAACGCAGAGTGAAGAAAACAAAACCATAAACTCGCTTAAAGATAAGTTCAATTTTTATGCTTTCTTTTTTTGGATTTCTTTGTTGTTTTTCTTTTCTTTACTGTTTTTCTTTTCTTTACATCTTTGTCTTTAATTATTGATTCTGCGGGTGCCACATTCAAGTGACGTGCCGGGACATTCACTGAGACTATACGCACTTTTATAGCTTGTCCCAGTCGGATGTTGCATCCTGTGTTTTTGCCCACCATACATAGTGTCTTTTCGTTATATTCCCAGTAGTCCTGCCCCAGGTCTTTCATCTGGATAAGACCCTCGATACCGAACTT
Source organism: uncultured Pirellulales bacterium (assembly GCA_964546095.1). Classification (GTDB taxonomy): domain Bacteria; phylum Planctomycetota; class Phycisphaerae; order Sedimentisphaerales; family Anaerobacaceae; genus NIOZ-UU13. The sequence continues at coordinate 2,669 of CAZJIR010000122.1, read as the reverse complement.
TCGTGACTGGACGAATACGCCGAAACTTGTCAGGCCTGTGACAACGCAATCGAGCTGCTCGCCTATTTTCTTGCTCAGCATTTGCAGTAACAGCACAGTCTTCAGTTCCTTTTCGGCATTCTCCGACTGCTGCTCGGTGAAGGTGATATGTTTTCCAATCTCTGTTAAATCCAGCGATGCAGTATCGCTCTTTGCAAGGTCTGTGCGGTTTTGCAGGTAATATTCCAGCATGCGATGTACAAGCAAATCCGCGTACCGGCGAATCGGACTTGTAAAGTGACAGTAGTGCCTTGAGGCAAGCGCATAATGCCCAATATTCACCGGGGCGTACTGCGCCTTTTCAAAACTTCTCAGCACGGCTAAGTTCACCGCGAAAGAACAGTCGGCCCCTTTGACCGCTGCTAATAAATCCTGTATCGCCGCCCGGTTGGCGTTTCGAGGCAGGCTGAAACCGAACGCCCTTAAAAGCTTGCCGAGATTTTTCATACTCATCGCATCAGGCTCCGGATGAATCCTCCTTATGAAAGAAATATTCAGCCTGTCTAAGAGTGAAGCGACCGCATCATTGGCCTCGACCATAAACATCTCGATTATCGTATGAGGATAGCTGTCATCGGCGGGGTGGGCATCCACAACTTGTCCGGATTTGTCCATAACCAGTTCCGTCTCGGGCAAATCCAGATGTATCATCCCGTTTTTCCTTCGCCGCTGCTCGATAATCCCGCTAAGCGCCTCCATATTTTTCAACAGCTTAATTACTTCAGGCTTGATGTCCTTGGTATGACCTTTTAAGGCCCTGTCCGCCTGAATATAGGTAAGACGCTGCGTCGAACATATAAGACTGTTTGCGAAACTGCGGGATATGATTTTACCCTGCTTGTTGTATGTTATGTATGCGCTTTTAACGAACCTTTTCTGCTCAGGCTGGAGACTGCAAATGCCATTACTCAAAATCTCAGGCAGCATTGGTATCGTCTTGCCGGGCAGGTAAGCGCTGTTGCCTCGTGTTTTCGCTTCGATGTCGAGAGGTGAATCCTGCGCGATGAAATTACTAACGTCTGCGATATGAATGCCCAGCACCCAGTTGCCCCTGGCATCTTTCTCGAGGCTTATCGCATCGTCAAAATCTTTCGCATCAGGCGGGTCGATTGTAATAATAACTTTATCAGTAATCTCGTCCCTGTTTTTTATTTTTTCGGGCTTGAATTGAGCCGCCGCCTGACGCGCCTGTTTAATACAGTCTTCCTCGAACTCACCGGGCAGATGATATTGATGTATTATCGATTTTATCTCGGTGTCATAACGTCCCGCCTTGCCAAGCACTTCGAGAATTACTCCCCGCGCCAGATATTTTTCTGTTGGATAATTAAGTATCTCGACTACCACCTTGTCTTTTTCTTTTGCTCCTTTAGCGGTGACATCGTCAACTGTTATAGGCTCGAAAAAGCTCGACCCATCCGGCTGAACAATCCACGCCTCCGGATGCTTGGTAAGCGTGCCGACGAATTTGTTTTGCGCCCGTTCGAGAATCTCGATAACTTCGCCGCTGTAGCGCATTTCCCCGCCTCGTTTGCCTTTTCTTTTGACCTTTACGATAACGATATCACCCGTCATCGCCTCGGCTGTCGAATCAGGTGGGATAAACAAATCACCATGCGAGTTGGGCTCGAGCGGTATTACAAAGCCGAACCCTTTTGGATTCGCTCTGAATGTCCCTGTGATTTGCCCCGCCAATGAGGGCAGGCTGACCAAATTCTTCGCACCTATCACAACATGCCCGGCCTGCCTCAATTGGTCGAACGCCGATTTGAAATCCTGATAGTGCTCCGAGCTTACCCCTAACGCTTTTGCTAATTGAGTCAGCTTCAAAGGTGCATAATCGCTGTGCTTTAACAGCCTGAGTATTCGATTTTTATATATTTCCGCCATTTAAATCGTATTCCGTGATAACGCATGTAATCGGTGTCATTGCGAGCGAAGCAATCTCATATTTAGCCCAATTTATTTGGGGATTTTATTTACGAAATTAATATTACAGAGCAGTAGTCTAATAAAAGCAAATAAAAAATACACCCCGTGAGATAATCTCCTACTATCTCGCGGGGTCATCACCCTTGACGTAATCCTTCACGCAGCCTCGTATTTCTTATCAATTATCCAGTATCGAATATCAAGTGTCAAGCATCGATTTTCGAGAATCTGTCATCTGCCCTCCACCATCTGTCATCAGTGTCTCGATTCACATACTCCTAATATTTTGTTAGCCCTCGATTATAGTTCATGAAGCATTTTAACGGCCTGTTTCACTACCATATCTGCCGCTTGTGGTGCGAAGGGGCTGGTTCTAATTTCGTACCCTGCTTCTATATATAAATGTTCCGGTGCAAGATAACCCGCTGCTCCGTTGCAGTGCGTAATCACAAAAGTATGCTTATATGGCGAGCCTGCCTTAATCGCCATACCGATTTCTGTAAGCACCTCACCACCGATACCTATAAAGCCGATATCACCCACTCTCCCGGCGGTTATATTCAGCTTCGCAGGAGGACTACCTTTCGTAATATTAATTTCATCCCGTGTTTTACCCGGTAGTGTAAGCGTTACAAAAGCCGTTGCAATTTCACCGCCGGAACCTTTCTCAATATCACGGAATGTATGCACAACCTCCT
>CAZJIR010000121.1:2113-7473 GCA_964546095.1 uncultured Pirellulales bacterium | reverse complement strand
GTCGATATACCCGTAATCGCCTCAGGAGGTGTAAACGAGCTGGATGATATTAAAAAGCTCATTCGCCTGAACGCCGCCGCTGTGATAATTGGAAGAAGCCTATACGAAGGTACACTCGACCTTGCCGAGGCTATTAACACAGCAAAAGGTTAAATTGAGTTGCTTTTAACACAAACGCCAACCGAAAGGAATCAGTTTAATCTATCTATTCCGGCGGCTCAAACTTATAACCTATCTCGCGTATGGTGTGGATGAACATCGGGTTATGGGTGTCCTTCTCGATTTTTTTTCGTAGTGTGGTGACAAAACGGTCAATGCTGCGGGTTCCGACAAAGCAATCATAGCCCCAGACCATATTTAGTATCTCATCGCGTGTAAGTGCCCGGCCGGGCTTTTTGACAAAAAATTCCAACAGCCTAAACTCTTTCGGGGAAAGCTCGACTTCATTTCCATCGCATGTCAGCTTTCGAGCGGGAATATCAAGGCTATAGCTCCCAAACTCATATACATCCTGTTCTGTTTGCCTGGCCCGTCTTAAGAACGCCTCTGTACGAGCAAGAAGCTCCTTGATGCTGAAAGGTTTGGTAACATAATCATCCGCCCCAAGGTTCAATCCCAATACTATATCTGATTCCTCACCCTTTGCTGTCAGCATTATTATGGGCATATCGAGTTTTTCTTTACGAATCAGCCTGCATATTTCATAGCCGTTTATCTTCGGCAGCATAATATCGAGAAGAATCAAATCTGGCTTTTTATCAAGAGCAGCATTTAACCCTTCTTCGCCATCTGCCGCTGTAAGCACACAGTAACCCTTGAACTCGAAGTTATCCTTCAAGCCCCGCAGCATTGTAGCATCATCTTCAACTATCAGTATTGATTCCACTCGGTTCGGGCGCCTTGAACTTGTAACCAATTCCTTCTACGGTACGAATAAACATTGGATTTTGCGGGTCGGATTCGACCTTGTTTCTCACTTTACTGACAGCATTGTCAATGTCACGTAAAGTAATAAATCGTGAATAACCCCATACAGTATTTCGAATTTCGTCAGATGTAAGTGTACACTCGGCCCTTCTAAGGAACAGATGCAGCATCTTAAATTCACCGGGAGTAAGCTTAATTTCCCTGCCGTCGCGCACAAGAGTGCTGGAGACAGTGTCAAGTCGGAAATCACCGAATTCATAAACTTCAGGCTCTTCTTTTTTTCTGCGTCGTATAAAAGCTGCAGCCCGTGCCAGCAACTCTTTAATACTGAACGGTTTGGTTACGTAGTCATCCGCACCCAGATTCAATCCAAGTATAACATCTGACTCCTGGTCCTTAGCTGTAAGCATGATTATGGGCATATCGAGATTTTTTTTGCGAATTTGATCACATACATCGTATCCATTGATTTTAGGCAACATTATATCGAGAATAATCAAATCCGGTTCTTCTTTGATGGCGGCCTTCAGACCCTGTTCGCCATCATGGGCGGTCTTGACGCGATAGCCCTTCATCTCGAAGTTATCCTTCAGTCCCCGCAACATAGTCGAATTGTCTTCAACAATTAGCACTGTTTCCATGCTAATCAAATCCTTTAACAGCTACTTTCTAACTCAATCCATAGTTGCTCTTGACTGCCATAAACACGTTCAACAAATTATACTGAATTCAAGCGGATAGTGAAAGTACTTCCTTCCCCGAGTTTGCTTTCAACGGAGATTGTGCCTTTATGAGCATCAACAATAAATTTAGCGATACTAAGACCCAATCCACAGCCTTCGGTGTGCCGTGTAAGACTGCGGTCAGCCTGGTAGAACCTCTTAAATATCTTTCTTACTGAGCGACGAGACATACCTATCCCTTTATCACTGACACTAAAGCAAACCAAACCATTCTCATTATAAGTCCTTAACTCAATCTTTTTTTCATCATAAGAATACTTGCATCCATTGTCCAATAGATTCACAAGCACTGTTACCATGGCATCACGGTCGGCCAGGACATCCGGTAAATCATCACAAATCTCCATCTTAAATTCACAATGGCTCTGGTCAAATTTTGTTTTCACCGCTTCTACCGCAGCATGGGCAATTGCAACAGGCTTTGCTTTGACCATATTGAAGGCCTGTTTGTTCCGTTCCATTCTTGAGAAGGTCAGGAAATTATCAATCAACCTGCTCAGCCTTTCGTTTTCTTTTGATGTTAAATGCAGGTATTCATTGACCTGTTGCTGGTCCTTGTAGTTGCCTTCCAGAAGAGTATCTACCAACACACGCATCGAGGCCAACGGCGTTTTAAGCTCGTGTGAAACCGTTGCAATGAAATCATTTTTTAGTTTGTTCGTCTTTATCTGTCTCCCAACTGCCTGTGCCGCCAGCAATCCTGCTGCAACCATTACTGCAATAGCCAGCAATCCAGCCCACATATACAAAACAGCCTGTTTGCCGGCTGTTTTTTCAAAGATATCTATATCCGTAAAATGAATTGCAATTTGCCAACCTAAAAAGAATCTGCCCAATGGCATTGTAACAAAAGCTGCTTTTTCCGGATTCTCCAAACCGCAGGCATAAGAACCAAAATTGTCTGTTATTCTATAAGAAACACCGGATTCTTTGAGAGCATCTCCACACAAATCGAAGTCAGAATTGAACCCGTCGGCTTTCTGTAATAACAAGTATGTCTTGTCTTCTGTGTTATGATACATCCCATAAACCTCTTCCGGCAAACTCAGCTTGCGGATACTGTCTTCGGACCAGGAATCAAATGGGGTATTAAATTCAGGCCTCTGAAACCTAGCAGTGCTTTCCTGTTTGGTCTGAAGTGAATCTAATATCGTGGATATTTGCCTCAATTGTTCTGTCCAGCTCCATTTGACTTCTTCGTCAATTGTATCCAGCGTCGTACGAACCAATGTTATGAGTTTGAGTGCATCATCTTCATACCAAGGTTCTGAAACCACCCCGGTATAATACCTGTCAAGAACAGCGACGGCCAATTCTTCGGCTGAAAGCAACTCTTTCGCCTTTGAGACCTCCTGTTGCAGCTCTTCAGCCCAGTCGCTTTCTTCTACAATTTCAATTGCTTTACGCAGAAGAAAAGTCCTTGTCTGAGAGCCCATTGGCAGGAAAATATAACTACTACCGGGAGTATAATTGATTGCAGAACCTATCAGGTTTTGCAAATCAGACCGGCTAAGACCCTTTTGGGTCCCTTTCTTTAGTTCTACAAGTAAGATTCTTGCTCGGGCGCTGAGGGATATGGTGGATGAACTTACATCTTCAGGATATTGTCCATAAGCTATCTTACGGCATAGAGTAATGGCCCTTTCAATTTCTCCTAATTTTTTTAAACAACGGACCTGGCCCATCAAAGCACTGTAGCGGGTGTAGTCATCAACGAAGGACCCTGCGATTTGTTCATACAACCTTAACGCTTCGTCAAAATTCGCTTGAGCAAATTCAACGCCCCATGCCTCGTCGAATTCCTCTGAAAGTTCATCCGGACGTCCTTCATCCACGACAAGCGGATAAACCAGCTTTCTGTTACTGTCGAAGATAATAATCGAATCACATGCCTTTGAGCCGCCGGCTATGCTGTCTCGGCCGGCAAGCATCTCGAACATCTTAACAGGCTGACGCTTTAATACCGTTTGCTGTTCAGCCATTTCTATTCGAGCCGACCAAAGCTCATCAATCCTTTCGCTCAATTTCTCCAGCCGCTGCGTATAAACATCGGTCAGTTTCTGCTTAACCGCAAGACGCTCATTCCTAACCACCTGGCTCATAAACCAAAGCAAACAGACAGTGGGTAGTATCACCGCTATAGCCAGAAGTAATACTACCCACCGCAGCTGGTTGTAACCAGCACTTGTTATACCTTTGGTTTTCACTTGCTATTTTTGTTTACCTTTGCTACAAATTTTCCAAATCTCGTCTTTACCCAAAGCATAGCTGTAAACGCGGGCGTCATCAATAGCACCTCGGAAATACCAATCAGCCGTCGCATGCTTTCCTAATTTCAGGGTCTCACTTTCAGCTTCCGGGCTTCCTGATGGAGACGAATTGTCAGTGACTAATTCCCCGTCTTTATACGCCTTAAGATTCTCTCCATCGTAAGTCGCGGCAAGGTGATACCATACATCAGCATCTAATTTTCCGAAACTCGCGCCGTACCATCCCCCTCCAACACTGACACCAGCCGCCCCGCGGAAATCGTCGTGTGCGTGGTCCCAGTTTATCTGATAATTCCTTTCCCGTGTAATAGGACAAGTCGGCATTTCTGTCGTCGGCGCTTCAGGGCTCTTTGCCCAGATAGCTATAGTCCAGACAGGCAAGTCTGTTTTGAATTCAGTTTCTACATAGTCATCTTCGCCGTCTAACTTCAATGCTCCACCTGTTACACCACCTGAAGGCTGCCATTGCGGGTCACCCTTAACCATACCTGTAAGGTTATTACCTGATGAATCACCGGCATTGCTGCCTTCAGCCTCGTCAAACTTCCACCAGCCAACCAGACTTCCTAAACTTGCTGTGCCGAAGACACGGGGAACCTGCCATGCGGTATCTTCTTTATCACTCCAGGTCAGCTTGGTGTCCCTGTCACCACCATCATCATCATCGTTGACATGAACATCCAGACCCATCTTCGCTATTTTAGACGGTTTAGCTTTCAAGGTTGACAAAGGAAACTTGATTTCAGTACGATATCCATTGTCCGTTGTTACCATAGCAAATTCGACATTTCCCACCTCACCATGCTGAAACCTGTCCATTGTTGGGCTGGTTTTGTTCCAGTTAAAGTGATACTGGCCGTCATTATCATCATAACTGTCCGACTTACTATTATCGGCATCGATAAAGACCTCAACACAATCATCAAAAAACCACTCATCCGAACCTGAGTCATTTACGAGTTTATCATCAGTTACATCAACAAACAAATAAAGATTGTTTTCATCGCACATAATTCTATAGTCCGCTGATAAGTCTTCTTGCGATGGCGCAGATGAATATATTACATTGGTGAGTTTGTACTTCTGGGCAACCGACCATAAGTCTTCCGCCCTGCCATCTATCACCGGAGCCTGACTTGTTCTTGTGATTATGGCGGTGGCGGCGGGAACTTTCGTTTCCTGTTTCCACGCCTCGGCCCCAGGCTTACCTTTGGAAAGACCTTCGGTCAACTGCATAATCGTCCCGAAAACATCATTAACAGGTGGAAGTCCACTTACGGAGGCACGAACACCAAGGCTATTCAGCTTCTCATCAGTATACGACTTTATGATAGTTTTATCGCAGCTTTTTGCCAATTGAGCAATCAACTGATACGGACTATTCTCAAGTCGTTTTATTATTTCTTTGGTCACGTTATAA
>CAZJIR010000121.1:0-2103 GCA_964546095.1 uncultured Pirellulales bacterium | reverse complement strand
TATTCTCAGCATCCCTCGGACCAAGATTGACATTGGCTTCAGCAAGTTGTATTGCTCCACCGACATTAATCAATACCAATTTGCTGGTCGTCGGAGACAGCTTGTCCAAAGCTTCTTTTAACGGCCCGGCATTACAAATCGACCTGTTTGTGTCGACTGCCGAAATTGAATTCTTAACAATATCCAGGTTTAGTGATAAAATGCTTGTCTTATTAGCCCGGCCCATATAACAATACATTTTTTCATCATTAACAAGTCCAACCTGATATTTATTGATACCTTGCCCGGTTGGCTCATCTGAGGATTGGCTTATCATCAGATTAGCGACCGCCAGCAAACGAGTGAAGATCTGTTGAGTCTGTTGTGGATTGTGACTGGTTATTGCCAGTCCAAGACAATTCGCTAATGGAGGCAATCCTGTTTTGTTTTCATTGGAAGTACCATCGGACGGCACAGCAAACAGGGTTATCTGTTCGATATTTGCAAAGATTTCTCTGCCGATATCAAGTCCTGTCAGACTCTCAATCTTTTTACTTACAGCCTTAGCCTGTACACCCTCAGCATCACCCAGAGCAACGCTGACCAGCGCGACCGCCCCGGATGGAACGGCCTCTAAGCCGGCCCTGCTAAGATTTGGTGTGCGAATCATGTCGTATACGAGGCAGTGGTGCCCGTCCTTAAAGCTCACATTTGTTTCAGCAGCTAATCCGTTTTCCGCGATGGAGAAAAAAGATATCACATCATCGATATTTTTAATATCTACAATCCCATCAGCCATAAGCATTTCTTTGGGTATTTCGTCTTTCGGAAACTGCTTTAAAACACCCGTGAACACCTCATCCGCATTGGACCACATAGTCAGCGCATTTTCCTGACGTGCTTTCTTGTTTATCTTTGCAAAAGATTTATTACTCGAGACCAGAGTCGGTTCATTACTTAAACCCTTGTATTGCTTTATGCTCCAAACCAACTGCTTTACTGGCTGTGAAATAATAATTACCTTATCATCGTAAGCGATACCACCATCATTCCCGAACATCAAAGTTGACATACCTTCAATAGGCTCACCCGGCTGTGCAACCATGCCCAGTACAGCTAAAAGTATTCCTCGCAAAGCATCGCTCTTTCCGGGGTACAATACCGCAACTCCCGGCGGATTGTTTTGGGAGATTCCCGTAATACCTACAGCCATACCCCGTATCTTCTTGAATTCAGCCATCATACTTGGATTGAAAAGAGCGGCCATCATATCTCCCGGCGACCTGTTAGAGTGACCGCCGCCGATAACTGCAAGCGGATTCTCAAAGGGCGTTCCCTTGAGCATGTTCAGAATTGTTTCAATTTGCCTGCCGGGGCTTCCCGTTTCCACGTAGACTAAAGTCTCAGGAGGCATCAGGGCTGCCGGGTCAGCATTGCTCAGCTCGTCCAGCATAGGCTTAACCTTATCTACGATTCTCGTCTGGTCACCGAAATTCGCTACGAGCTTTTTAAAGACTTCCTGAGCTTTATAGTCTTCTTTTTTCTTAAGATAGCACATACCCTGTCGATACAATGCCTGGGCGACATGAGACCTCTGAGCAGTACTATCTTTAATAACCTGCTCATAGCTCCTGATGGCCGCATCAAGGTCACCATCGACCTCCTCGGCATACAATCCTTCCTGTAGAAGAACAGTTGCTGGTTTAGCTGTATCAGCCGAGGCAGGCATAACAACTACCAGCAAAATAATAATTGTGATGTACTTTAACATTTCCATAATCGTGCTCCTTTAAATAGAGTAATAAAAAAAGTTGACCACTTAGGAGCAATTATGACAATTAAATGTTACCGTTTTGTTACGAATTTGTCCTTTTATAGTTATTTTTTTCGACATATTATAGAACGTAAATCAATAAAAGCTCGTGCTTTAATGAAAACATAAATGATTTCCCGGCATACAGACTTAGTCTGTTCGGTAAATAGTTGACTTTACACAGACAGCATAATAACTAAGCCCTATAATATTTTAAAAAGGTTTCCTGTTAATTGTTAGCCCCCTGCATTCAACATTTTGCATCTAAGCGGTTTTGGCGACATGGCGATCTAACCTCCAAAGATGGAAAA
>CAZJIR010000120.1:0-7477 GCA_964546095.1 uncultured Pirellulales bacterium | reverse complement strand
TTCCGCATCCGTACTTTTGCTGAATGGGCGCGAGCTAAATTCGATATAAAACTGGGTATTGAGGAGCTGGCAAACCTTAAAACTTCACAAATCCTTCAGCGTCTTGAAGAAGAGGCCGCGGCTAAATATAAACGAAGAGAAATTGAATATCCCGTCGAATTTGCGATGAATATGGTTTATGGACCACAGGGTCCGAATGTATATGCGTTCGAGGCGCTGGCCGACTGGGCCAATAAAAAATATAACGCCGACCTTTCGATAGAACGGATACAAAATGCCAAACCACGTGCGCTTCATCAACAACTCCTCGAATTAAGCGAAAGCTTCAATAATGGAAAGTTAGACGAAGAACTTTCTGATAAAATTGCCAGTCTAAACACTTCCGAATTAGTGAGCTGGGCCAATGAAAGATTCGATACGTCCTTAAAAGAAGATGACCTGACGGGCGATGGGCCTGAGCTTAAAAACAATCTCTCAGAAGTGGCGAGAGAATTTTTACGCTCGGAACTTAGTGACCTTGAAAAATATGTTTTGCTTCAGGTTTATGACAGCACGTGGAAAGACCACCTCTATTCGATGGACCATCTTAAGGACAGCATCTGGATGCGCTCTTGGGCCGAGAAGGACCCCAAAACCGAATTCAAGCGTGAGGGGTCGCGAATGTTCGAGGAGATGCTCGATACCATCGAGGACCGTGTTACGGACATTATCTTCAAGGTTCACCTCGAAGCCGGTGCCAGAGCGAGGAGCGTCTGGAACGTAAGTCAGACAACTCATGATGAGGTTGGTCAGTTCGCAATGGCTGAGCGGCAGCGGGCCGCCGCCCAGGCCCCACAGGGTGAGGTTAAAGTAAAGCAGATAAAGCTTGAACAGCCCAAGGTCGGTCGTAACCAGCCCTGCCCCTGCGGCAGCGGAAAAAAATACAAAAAATGCTGTGGAAAAAATGTATAAAAGAAAACATCGAGCAACATTCAGCTACCCGATGTTTTCCGGAGGGGAGAAAAAATCGTTTAATTTTTGAACTCTCATTTTTGTTATCGGCAGCGATGCAATTGTACTTTAACTGAAAATCTGCATATTCCCGTGCGGCCAATAAAATCCTGCTTTTCTCTATCTTCGTAAGTTTTTACGCTGCCAATATCGAAAAGTTCGTGGTTCCACCTCTTTTTGGTTCGGGTATTTCATCCCGGTACGCTGCTAAAGGTGTGTGGTTTCATATTGATAAGATGCTTCTTCAAGGCTCTTAAAAACACGAACGATATTTGAAGCTGCAAGCTGCAGAATAAAAGCAGTTATCGGGCGAGTTAATTTGAGTTCTGAAAAGAGATTCTGAAATTGCTGGGACAATATTTTTTAAAGAGCAAATTGAAAACAGCAGCCTAAAGAGCTAAACTGAATGTAACAGAACCGTACAGCAGGGCGGTTGTCCGGATTCCAATTCTTTTTCGAGGGAGACTGGATTTATGAGTTCTGACCAGGAACTGATTGAATTGGTAAATAAAGGGGACCCGGATGCCTTTGAAGCCCTCTACAGGCGGTATCGAGACTGGGTTTACGGTTTAGCCTGGCGATTTACCGGTAATCAGCCCGATGCGCTGGATGTCCTTCAGGAGACCTTTATCTACCTGCTTGGCAAGTTCCCCGGCTTTGAGCTGACCGCTTCGATGACGACATTTCTTTATCCTGTGGTCAAGCACATCTCTCTGGGCTTGCGGAGCAAAAACCGTATATTTGTATCCGACGATGAAACATTAAGCGAGATACCTGCACCCATATCTAAAGAAACTGACGGCGGACGGACAGAGCTAGCCGCCGTCCTGACCATTTTACCCAACGAACAGCGGGAAGTACTGCTGATGAGATTTGTCGATGATATGAGCCTGCAGGATATTGCTGATGCCCTAAAAATCCCTTTAGGTACAGTTAAGTCCAGACTGCACAACGCCTTACAGAAGCTTCGCAACGATAGCCGCACAAAAGATTATTTTCTCGGATGATTAGGAAAATCCCTGCCGGTAAAAAAATTTTAAAAACTTTGAACTTTTTAGCCTGCTTATTTGCTCAAATATACAGGAACTGTAATTATGAATGAAAGAAAAGAACATTTCGATGAAGGATTGGATTTGAAGGTTAGTCCTGAATTTTCGAGAGATTTGAATGCTCTTTTCGAGCCGAAGCTTTCCGTGCCGCCTGAGGTTGACAGGGCTGTTATTGACAAGGCACAAAAGCATTTCGGTCAGAAATCTTGGCGGCACCGGGTGTTCCATCATGTCAGGCTTTGGAAGGTTGCTGCAGCAGCGGCTGTTATTATTTTTGCGTTTAGTTTGAATTTAACACAAAAGTCTGGGCCGGTTACAAGCGATTCCATGCTTGTTAAGGCCCAGGCGGTTGATATTGACGAGAATGGTCGAGTGGACATTCTCGATGCTTTCAAGTTGGCCCGCCACATTGAATCCACCGGTAGTACCGATAAAAAATGGGATATTAACGGTGATGGCCTTGTTAATCGTGAAGATGTTGATAAGGTCGCCTTTGCCGCTGTGAGTTTATCCCTGCAAAAGCGGGGGCCTGGATAAAGGAGTTTTATAATGAAAAGCATAACAGTAATAATTTTGATAAGCATAATTATGATTGTTCCTGTTTTAGCTCAGCAGTCGGAGAATGACAATATTCCTATTAAGCCAAGGGTTCGTTTTGCTCCAGTGCATATTTATATTGATTCGGGCAATAAGCTTCTGGCGGCTTATCAGTTCGAGCTTAAAGCTGGCGCCGGTCAGATTAAAATCGTCGGCGTTGAGGGTGGCCAGCACGCCGTATTCAAAGAAGCGCCTTATTACGACCCTGCGGCCTTAGCAAATAATCGAATAATCATTGCCGCTTTTAACACAGCGAGTGATTTGCCTCAGGGACGAACTCGAATCGCAACCGTTCATTTACAAATCATTGGTGAGGCCGAACCTGATTATGAATTGAATCTGGCTGTCGCCGCTGATGAAGATGGCGAAGAAATACCTGCAAAGATAAACCTGGAAAAGGAGATACAAAATGAAAATTAAGAGATTGTTTTTTCTTTTCGCTATTGCGATTGGTGTGATACTTATATTAGTAGCGCTGCTCATGCCCTCCTTAAACCAATCCCGCCGATACGCTAAAAAACTATCAGAACAGAATAGACATCGAGTGGAAGAAATAGAAAGAAAGCTTCTTCAAGAACCTACTATTAGCAGTGAAAGTAGCACTTCACCTCCAGCAGCTCGTTTATCGGACAGTTCGAGTCGTGTGGTTAATGGTATCGACAGAGAGGGTAGTCGCTTGGGAGGCTATGGAGGAGGATATGCACCAACATCAAAACCAAAATCGGTTGAGAGAACGAGAGGTGTGCTTGCTTTCGCTGAGGGCGGAGCTAAATCGGTAGAGGCCGGGCGTTTAAGAGGCAGGCGAATACCTGCTGAACTGGTTAGTGTCTCGGCTGATGAGGTGTGGGTGATAGCTCGGCCGGAAACGCAAGCGGTTCCTGCTGATGAGGATGCTCCCGGAAGTGGAGCGATGTTGGCTAAGCTGGAAGATAAGGAAATTCCACTGCCGCTTAAACATACCGATGTAAAGGCACAAATCAGTGGCTATATCGCTACTGTTGAAGTTACGCAGCAGTTTCATAATCCCTATGATGAAAAGATTGAGGCTGTTTATGTATTTCCGCTGCCGCAAAATGCAGCAGTTAATGAGTTTATAATGGTAATCGGAGAGAGAAAAATTCGAGGAATCATCCGAGAGCGCAAAGAGGCAGAAGAAATCTACAGGCAAGCCCGAAGACAAGGATATGTCGCTTCGCTTCTTACACAGGAACGGCCGAATATCTTTACGCAAAAAGTAGCCAATATTGAGCCGAGTAAGGAAATCGACGTCAATATCAAATATTTCAACACCCTGGCTTATGTAGATGGCTGGTATGAGTTTGTCTTTCCTATGGTTGTTGGGCCGCGATTCAATCCTCCCGGTTCTACAAATGGCGTCGGTGCTGTGGCGCGCGGGAGAGCAGGTATCTCCGGTCAGAAAACAGAAGTTCAGTACTTAAAACCGGGCGAACGAAGTGGTCATGATATCGCTGTTAAGGTTGAAGTCGATGCAGGCGTGAAAATCGAAGATGTTAAATGTAAAAACCACGTTGTTAGCGAAGCTTTTGCTGGACCTGAAAAGCTGATGGTTAAGCTCAGCGAACTCGACAGTATTCCGAATAAGGACTTTGTCCTTCGGTATAAGGTCGCAGGTAAAACCATAAAATCGGCACTGGTGACACATCACGACAAACGAGGTGGATTCTTCACGCTGATGTTGTATCCGCCCGAAAATCTTTCATACCTGAAACGTGCCCCTATGGAAATGATATTTGTTCTGGATTGTTCTGGAAGTATGAAAGGCAAACCAATAGCAAAAGCTAAAGATGCTATTAAACGCGGCTTAAGGAAGCTTGGACCTGATGACACATTCCAGGTGATTCGGTTCTCGAACAATGCTTCTCAATTCGGCCCCGACCCTGTTCCTGCAACACAGAGAAATATTCGCAGGGCTTTGAAATATGTAGATAATCTTCATGGCGGCGGAGGTACCATGATGATTGAAGGTATAAAGGCCGCTCTGGATTTTCCTCATGATGAACGAAGATTTCGTATGGTCTCTTTTATGACCGACGGCTACATCGGTAATGAAACTGAGATCCTCGCTGAGGTTCATAAGCGTCTCGGCGCGAGCAGGATTTTCAGCTTCGGAGTAGGTTCTTCCCCCAACCGATACCTGCTTGACAGGATGGCCAAACTCGGTAAAGGTGCGGTTGCCTATATCGGTCTGGATGAAAGTGCAGGAGAAATCGTTGACCTGTTCTATGAGCGCATAAGTCATCCTGCCCTTACCGATGTTACAATCGACTGGGGCAGAATGAAGGTTACAGATACATATCCCGGTCGTATTCCGGACCTTTTTGTTGGTCGGCCGGTAATCCTTACAGGCAGGTTCAAGGGCAGACGCAACACTACTATTCGTATCAATGGTAAAGTCGGTGACCTGAAACAGGAAATAGCTATTCCTGTAAATCTAAGCAATTCTGAGGCTGCTCATCATGGCGTTGCCTGTGTATGGGCGCGCAAGAAAATAGAGACTCTTGCTAATCGAGCAACTTATGACAATAACAAGGAGCTTCCAGAGGAAATCAAGCAGGTAGCCCTTGAGTATGGCTTGATGTCGGCTTATACAGCTTTTGTCGCTGTTGATTCTTCCCGCCAAACTTCCGGAGACCACGGCATTACAGTTGCCGTACCGGTACCTGTCCCCGATGGCGTTCGATATGAGACTACTGTCCAGAATTAAATGACGATTTTTATCGAGAACTCGTATCTGATTGTACGCGAGCGACTCGATATTCAAAAGTCTCTTTGAACGAACATATATATATAAATGTTGCACAGAACTTTCTGCCAAGGTGAGGATGGTCACATAGTTCAGGGAATTCTCTACGCCGGCTATAAGTCTGCCGGGACGGGCGATAAGGTTCAATTGCCGTTCCGAGCGGAAGGTAATAAAAGACCAATTGACCTGTGGTTTAAAGGGTCATAACACAGATTGGCGTGAAATAATCCCATCTGCATAGGATAAGTAATAGGCATCGCGTTTAAACATACCTTAATAATTCGATTGAAGAAGCCGAGCTTAAGTTGTTACGTCCGAGGTAAATCAGCTTTGAATTAGTTTAGCGTTGTGTATTTCAATTACCGAATCGAGAAGGTTTTTGTTCGCAGGGTTTCTTTTAATATAGAGGCTTTTGGTTCTTGCCAGGACCTGCGATGATTCTATCTTATAGAGGAAATCGACAAGCTGATTAAGAGATAAATTCTCCAGTCTTATTTCAACGACCGTCTCGGAGTAATTCGAATCTATTGGTAATTCCTGTTGATTCATTGTTGAAACATTTTCGGACAGGCCGCATTTGGCTATTAAAGACTCGAGGAGGGGCAGCAGCTCAAAATTCTTCTGTTGTGAAGCCACCTTCGTGTGCAAATCATTGAGACTGTCACGAAGAAGGATATATTCTTTGCTTCTTGTGCGAAGCTTTTCGAGCTCCTGTTGTTTTTCGGATATAACTCGATTAAGTGTTTCGATTCTGCCAAGAGCCGGCTTGACCCCGACAGTAAACAGCAACCATGCCGCTGCGAAAATCACAAAACCGCCAGCTAATAATTTTTCTCTTCGTGTTAGACGTATCATTTTGCCTCCTGTTTTGATGAAGACAGCAATATAGTAAAGGTAACGATGCTGCTGTTGGGTTGTTTTTTTACATCTTTCACATCAACAGACGTAAAATCGGGGGCCTCTTCCAAAAGCCGCTGCCACTGATATACCGACTCGAATGAATTACAGGTGCCATTAACTCTGACGCTATTATCGGCTATCAATATATCGTCGACTTCCACATTTTCCTGCAGAGGACTGTTATTACTTATTTTATACAGTACATCAAGTGGAGACAGGGCGGCTGGAGATAGCGAAGCGAAAAGCTGGGAATCCTTGCGGAAAGATTCGAGCTTTTGCTCCAGCTGGGCCAGTGGACTTACAATATTTTCCTGGGGCAATGCAGTTTTGAAGATTTCTGTGGTTTCGTTCTTTATATTCGAATAACAGGCTTCCAGATGTGATAACCTTATAAATAATCCAACTATCAGGAAAATAACAATTGCACTAATAAGTGTTGCACAGGTGATAAGCTCTTTTTTCAGGTCTAACTCCGATTCTGCATCAGCTTTGCCGGCCTCGAGAAAGTTAATACCCTTTGTTTGTTCGGGTGCTAATACTCTTAAAGCCAAACCTTCAGCGACACATATCGACATGTCCGTTTTATGTTCCGGCAGGCTTTTGACCCTTGCATAGCAGTCAACAATCCTGGTTTGGCAATGCAGGTTTTCTTCAATAAGAGCTGCAAGATAATCAGATGTATTGTTGGTGGTTACAAGATAAAACTTAGTGTCCTGTTCAATGTCTGCTGCGAATACTTTCCGCCAGGTAATTTGGATTTCGCGTGATAAGAGTTCTGCAATCTGTTCTTGAACCGAATTGGTATCACTATCAGCCCCTGCAATAATAGGAATGCTTCTAACGGCTAAAACGTTATCTTCACGTATAACTGTCAGAGTAAGATAACGCTCATCTATATATACTATGACGGACCGGCCGGTCATAATTTCGGGGTGATTGATTGCAACTGTTGAATGAACTGCAAAAATAGGTACCTCTACGAGAACCGGGTGCAATTTTACTTCGTTAAAGATGTTTGCTCTCTCGTACAGCGATGCACGTGTCGCCGCTGCTGTAAGAACAGAATATTTTCCGTCCGGCAGCGGATGGCATGAATATGCCTGAGCAGCGATTTCTTCCGGCTCTACCGGGAAATTGTGCTCTGACGCGGACCAATCCTGTTCACGGATTTGTTCCA
>CAZJIR010000119.1:7088-7559 GCA_964546095.1 uncultured Pirellulales bacterium | reverse complement strand
TATTAACTTCGTCGTGGACGACAGTGTCCGCGGCACTGTTACGCTGATGTCCCCTACCAGGATACGTCTGGGTAATCTCTATAAGGTTCTGGAATCGATTCTCGAAGTGCAGGGGTATGCGGCTGTACCCGGCGAAGACCTTGTCAAGATAGTTCCGAGAGCAGATGCTGCAAAACGCAACCTGCTGGTTCGTGTGGGGAGTAATCCTTCGGATATACCTCTAAACGATTCTATTGTCACCCAGATAATACCATTGAGTTATGCCGATGCGGCGGAGGTCAGCCAGATTATTCAGCCGCTTTTGGCTGCGGGTGCTCAGTTAGCGACTTACCCCAGAACAAACTCGATTGTGATTACTGATACCTGCTCGAACATACATCATATCGCCACAATCATTCAGAATCTTGACGTAACAGGCTCAAAAGAGCAGGTTGCCGTCTTCGGTTTAGAGTTTGCTTCAGCACAGGTACT
>CAZJIR010000119.1:0-7078 GCA_964546095.1 uncultured Pirellulales bacterium | reverse complement strand
AAATTACCCGAATAATGGAAAAACAAAAATCAACTTCCACGCAGGCTGCCCGCATGCGAAATATACCTCAAATTGAGTCGGACATAAAAATTATGCCTGACACCAGAACAAATTCTTTAATTGTTGTTGCTACCGCTCAGGACACAGAAACCATCAAAGAATTAATAATACAGCTCGATATTCAACGCCCCATGGGAACAAATAATGTTCATGTTGTTTACCTTCAACATGCGCAGGCCGAAGAGGTTGCCGAATCTCTTACTGCCGCCCTGTCGAACCTGAAAATCGCCGGCGCACTCGAAGCCACCCAGCAGGTACAGGCCACTGCCGATATCGGTACAAACTCATTGATTATCGCGGCAACCTCACAGGACTACGAGGTTATAGCAGAGATTATAGATAAGCTCGATATAGTGCGGGAACAAGTCTTCGTTGAAATGCTCATTATGGAAATCAGCGAAGACAGCTTGCAAAAAATAGGCATCGACTGGGCCACGGTTGACCAGTCTGTGGAAGGAAGTGCCAGGTTTTTCGGAACAACGAATTTCGGGCCACGTGTGGATTTTGCCAGCGGCACACTTGAAGGCCTGGCGGTGGGCCTGTGGAGAGGAACCGGCTCAAATTTAAGAATAGGCACTATGCTGCACGCTTTGAAAACACAGACCGGCGTCAATATACTTTCGACACCGCATATCCTTACTTCCAATCACCATAAGGCCAGTATAATCGTGGGCGAAAGCAGGCCGTTTGTTACGCAATCGAAAATTACCGAGGGAGACCCTCTAACCCCGACAGTAGTAAAAACATACGAATATAAGGATGTCGGTATTACTATGGAGATAACGCCTCACATCAGCAAGGGAGGACTTATTAGACTCGAAATTAACAGCGAGTTCACAAAACTTATAGAGGATGTCACCAGCACTTCTATAGATACTCCCTCGACAGCTAAACGACAGGCCGAGACGGTCGTTTCCATGAACAGCGGCTCAACCGTCGTGATTGGCGGTCTTATTCGAGATGATAAAACTACTATCAAGAAGAAAGTGCCTTTAGTGGCTGATATTCCTTTGATTGGCGGCTTGTTTAGATTCGACAAAGAACAATTACAAAAGACAAATCTGCTTATATTTATAACGCCGCATATCATGGGCAATCAGGAAGATATGGAACAAATAACTGAGGAAAAAAGACAAATTATTGAGCAGGTCACGGAAGATTTCGAGCTTAAGAATTGAAAAGACTAACATTTAAGCATTTTCACTGGCTTCGAGGAGGCAATCGGTGGATAAAGAGCTGCACAAACAGGTCATTAACCAAAAGCACAGCGAAGCACAAGAGGAGCAAAAGTGCATCGAGAAGAATTCCCATTTTTTAAAAGGTTGTAAGACAAACCCCGAACCTTGTGAGTATCTGGAAACTATTTCACCGGAGCAGTTGAATCCGGAACTGGTCAGGAAACTTCCGCTTGAATTTCTTAAGAATCAATGTGCTATTCCAGTAGTCTTGGAAGATGGCCGGATTACAATAGCCCTCGCGGACCCGCTCAACGTCGAAGCGTATGATGCGATATTGAGCATCTTGGCAGGAACATCAGATATAAATAGCATCTGGAAACCGGGCCAACCGTGCAGCCGGGTCACGTGCCCTGCCGCCGAGATAGAAAAAGCTATAAGCCGCTGCTATTATCATCAAAACGCATCTACCGGCATTAATAATAACAACTCCGACGTGCAAAGTGTAACGGACCAGGACAGCGATATTGGCCAGAGTAGTATTCAAACCCACGCAGAAGACCTTCTCAACATCGCCAACAAAGCACCTATCGTAAAGCTGGTCAATAAAATCTTCTTTCAGGCCGTACACAGCCGAGCGAGCGATATACATATCGAGCCTTACGAAAACGAAGCACGAGTTCGTTTCAGGATTGATGGAGTACTGCACGATGTGTTTACTTTGCCCAAGCAGCAGATTGCGGCACTTTTATCAAGATTAAAAATAATGGCGAATCTTAATATCGCCGAGCGAAGGTTGCCACAGGACGGCCAGAGCCGGATTAAAATAGGTCGGGACCTTGTGGACATTCGAGTTTCCGTCATCCCCACATTGGGCGGTGAGCGTGTAATGCTCAGGCTGCTGGACAAAAGCCGCGTCCAATTGGGTTTGGATCAGATTGGCTTTAGCCCGGAGATACTTAATCACTTCAGAAATTTAATTAACATTCCTCATGGTATTATTTTGCTCACAGGCCCTACCGGCAGCGGCAAGACAACGACACTCTATGCCGCTTTGAATGAGCTTAATTGTGAAGAGCGAAACATCCTTACCGTCGAAGACCCAATCGAGTATCAACTACCTGGTATCGGGCAAATGCAGGTAAAACCCAAGATAAACCTCACTTTTGCCAATTGCTTCCGCCACATTCTAAGACAGGACCCGGATGTAATTATGATAGGAGAGATTCGCGATATCGAAACCGCTGAGATTGCGATTCAGGCCTCTCTAACGGGTCATCTGGTTTTAAGCACTCTGCATACAAACGATTCAGCCTCAGCTATAACCCGGCTTATTGATATGGGCATCGAACCTTACCTTATTTCATCGTCGGTCATTGCCGTGATGGCGCAACGGCTTATCCGAGTTATATGCCCACACTGTAAAAGTCCATACGGGCCACAGGAGCAGCAGATTTCATCATGGACAGAAAAAGAGAAGGCCGCACTGGTTCGCGGTCAGCTCTATAAAGGACCCGGCTGTGAGAACTGCCTGCAAACCGGGTACATAGGCAGAACAGGAATTTCCGAACTGCTTATTATCGATGACGACATCAAGGAACTAACAACTAAACGGGCCGGTTCGCATATTATAAAGCAGGTAGCTGTTGAAAAAGGAACGAGCACTTTACGAGAGGACGGGATACGCAAGGCACTGGCCGGTGAAACTACTCTTGAGGAGGTTTGCAGGGTTACACAGGATAGTGTTCAAATAAGCTTAGAGGTGAGTGAACATGTCGCCGGTTGACTATAATTTGATGACTGAAAAGTCCGTCCCGGCTCCTCGGG
Organism: uncultured Pirellulales bacterium; assembly: GCA_964546095.1. Classification (GTDB taxonomy): domain Bacteria; phylum Planctomycetota; class Phycisphaerae; order Sedimentisphaerales; family Anaerobacaceae; genus NIOZ-UU13. Next base: position 4,016 of record CAZJIR010000119.1, on the reverse strand, counting down.
TAAGTAATAAGGCCCCGGAACGCAATCTATCGCGGCCACAAACCGGTAATAAAAATAGTACCGACACAAGTAAAGGAATACACAGGAAGGACATTTTTAAGAGGACCAGCAAAAAGGATATCTGCAGGATGGCGCGCCAGTTAGCGACGTTGCTGCGTGCGGGCATGCCTCTTGTACCTGCTTTATCTGCATTAGTCGAGCAGTTACAGCAAGTTTCCCGGAAAAAAGTAATGCGCTTGGGAAATCAGGATAATCCCCTCGCGGAGATTATGAAAAAAGTCCACGATAGCGTCAGCGCGGGAAGCTCACTCTCGGCTGCACTTGGCCAACATCCGGATGTTTTTTCAAACGTGTTTGTTAATATGGTGGCCGCTGGAGAAACAAGCGGGACCCTGGAAGAAGTCTTTCTGAGACTGGCTCAAATGCTTGAAAAAAGCGTGCATCTCGCCGGCAAGGTCAAATCCGTTCTTGCTTATCCATTGATGATGGCCGTAGTCGCAACGGCGGTAGTAGTGTTCCTTTTATCATTCGTAGTACCGAGCATAACACAGATTTTTCTTGAAATGAATCGTGACCTTCCTTTGCCAACGAGGATGCTTATATCAACAAGCACTTTTATGAAGACATATTTTTTGGGTATCGTCATTGTGGTTTGTGCGGCCTTCTTCGGAATCGGCGCCTGGATGAGAACCAAAAACGGAAAAATGACGTGGGACCGCTCAAAACTTAAACTGCCCGTATTCGGCAAACTTTTTCTCAAACTGGAAACTGCACGATTAGCAAGAACATTAGGCATACTTCTTTCAAGCGGCGTCCCGATACTCAGCGCTCTGGAAACTGTAAAAGGAGTGGTCCAAAATAGTTTTATCGCAGGCGCCCTTGACGTAGTGAAGAATAAGGTCAGTAGAGGCAATGATATCGCAGATGCAATAAGAAAGAGTGAATTGTTTCCGCCTATCGTGATTCACATAATAGCAACGGGGCAAATGAGCGGCAACATAGAAAACGGCCTGATAGATATTGCCGATATGTATGATAACGAAGTCGAGATGACAGCCAAAACGCTGACCTCACTACTTGAACCTGCAATACTTATTACTATGGGTGCCATTGTCGGCTTTATAGTCTTAGCTATTTTACTGCCAATATTCGAGATAAATCAGGTCTTTTAGAAGGGTACTGATATGTTATTGAAGATAAAGAAACAGCAGTTACACCATACCGCTTTCACCCTGATTGAGCTTATGATTGTTATTGTGATATTAGGTCTTTTGGCCAGCATAATTATGCCAAAGATACTGGATAGACCTGAACAAGCTCGCAGAATGAAGGCCAAAGTCGATATACGCAATATCGAATCGGCATTGGCCTTATTTAAGACCGATACCGGCCGCTTCCCGACTACTTCCGAAGGTCTCGAGGTTCTCATCTCGAACCCCGGTATAAAAGGATATAACGCAAACGGTTATATTGACAAAACACCTTTTGACTCCTGGGGTAACAAATATATTTACATCTCCCCAGGGCTCCACAATAAAGACTACGATCTGGAATCATACGGCAAGGACAGCGAGGACGGCGGCACAGAAGAAAATGCTGATATTGAAAGCTGGAATCTCGATGGATAACAATAATAATTGTAAAAAAAGACATTTAGTAATTCCTATGGGATTCACCCTCATAGAGGCAATTGTGGCCCTTACTATCGTCTCTATTTCTCTGGTTGGATTAATTCGGCTCCATCTTATCAGTATTAGAATGATTGAAGCGGCCGAGCTCACTTCACAGGCTGTTCTTTTGGCAGAAGAGAAAATCGCAGAGACTCTAGCCCTCGGGTATCCAGAAAAGGGCACTGAATCCGGCATTGTCGAAAGGAACACCTTAAGCATGCGCTGGCGAACCGAAATTACAGACCTGCAGTCGCATTCTTTGGCCGAAGCGAAAATTACAGGATTGCGAAAAATATCCGTCGATGTCGGCTGGGAACAGGGAACCGCTTATAAAAACCTGCAAATGTCCACTTACGTCGCCGACAGGAGATTACCGTGAAGAGTAAAACCGGCAAACATAACTTTACTCAATCAGAAGTAATCCCACGGCGTCACCTCGCTCAAAGGCGAGGAGGACTTGCAACGGGATTTACGCTGGTCGAAATTCTGGTGGCTGTGGCGATAATTGTTTCGATTGTTTCAATGGTGTACGGCAGCTATTTCGCAACAGCAAAATCGACCGATGCGTACAAAGCAAAAATGACCCTGTCCACCCAGGCCAGGAAGACGCTAATGCAGATGGCCAAGCAAATACGTTGTTCGTATATCAGTAAAGTAAAAGAATCTTCAGATTCGGCTAAAGCCATTTCGCAGGGAAAAACAAAAAGTAATGAAAAGCCAATCAAATATTTCAATTGCGAGCCTGATGCTCGCGGCGGTGAAACTTTGCACTTAGTCACTACTCAAAGGCTGTTCTGTCAGGAGACTCAAAAAGACGGCCTGTTCGATGTTATTTATAAATTTGATAAAGATCACGGCATTCTATACCTAAGTCAGAAAAGATTCGTTGGTACATCTGAAGAACTTACAGAAGAAAGAAATTACCGGCCGCTTCTGGAAAATATCGAACGTTTTGAATTAGACTTTTTTGATGGACAACAATGGCTGACAGAGTGGCGTTTCGAGCAAAAAAAGGAACTGCCTTATGCCGTGAAAATCAGCATTATCTGTAAGGACGAAAATAATCGGCAATGCCATTATAGTATCGTTAGTTATATAGGTTGCTCCGGGAATCAAGGCCAGAGTACTTCATCTGAAATCGGTGTCGATTAGTGAATAATGAAAGCGAAAAGAATAAAAACTAAACAACATGGATTTGTGCTTATTGTGGTCCTGTGCATGGTCATCCTGTTAGGGGTCCTGCTGTTCGGATTCAACCATAAAACCAGGGCTGAGCTGCTCGCAGCGGATGACTTGCGAAACTCTGAGCAGGCGCTCAATTGTGCAAGAGCGGGATTTAACATTGCAATCGCAGCTATCAGAGAAACAGGAGATTTCTACAAAAACAGAAAACTATGGAATCTCCTTTCGGGCAAAGATACTTTTCCCGTCGGCGACGGGAACTGCTCTATAACGGTCACCGAGGAAAACGGTAAACTGAACGTCAATTTGCTGAAGGACGAAAATGGAAAGCTTAACAAAATAAAAATAGACCAGCTTCTCAGGCTCATCGATATACTAAATCAAGAGCAACACGGTGATTCTCATATCGGCTATGGGCTGGTACCTTCAATTATCGACTGGATTGATAATGACAATGAGGTTACGCATCTACCCTTTGTAAAGCACGAAAATGCCGGGTCGGAATCGTATTACTACAGCAACCTGACAGCCCCCTATAAATGCAGAAACAGCCCACTTGAGATTATCGAAGAGCTCTTATTGGTCAAAGGGATAACACCGGAAGTTTTTAGTCACCTGCGGGACTACATAACAGTCAGAGGTGACGGGAAAATTAATATTAATTACGCACCGAAGCTTGTAATCCAGAGTTTGTCTCAGAGTATGGACCCGGCTTTGGCCCAGATGATTATTAAGCGCCGCCAAATCAATCCTTTTGGCAGCGTTTCCGAACTACGTGATGTTCCCGGGATGACGGATAATATTTATCAGGCAATTGTAAACAGTGTCACCGTCAGCCCCGAAAAGCAATACTATCAGGTTACTTCGGAAGGGAATTTTGACAGTCTTAGCTGCACGATAGTTTCGATTCTCGGGAGAAATACAAAAAATAAAAACATGGATGTAATTGCATATAAAGAGCTATAAGAATACAGATTTATATTGCTTAAAACAAGCTGGAGAAATAACAATGGTTAAGCGGTGTATCGGCATAGATATTGGTTCCTCCTATTTATGTGCGGTGCAGATGATGCGCACAGAAGGGGAATTCTGTATCGAAAAAATCTTCTGCAGGCAAATACGGCGAAGTACAGACTCACCTGTAGATTTACTGAAGCTGCTTCA
>CAZJIR010000118.1:0-7582 GCA_964546095.1 uncultured Pirellulales bacterium | reverse complement strand
CAAAGAGACCGCAGAAGATGCAGTAAAGAGAGAAATAAATGAAGAATTGAGAATAAAAATCGATGAACTGAAATATTTCGGCTCTTATCCAAATGTTTACGAATATAAAGGTATTCTTTATCATACCTGCGATTTGTTCTTCTATTCTAAAATTAATGCAATTCCCACTGATTTTGACAAAACTGAAATAGAAGAATTGATTTTGGCAAAACCTTCAGAGATTCCACTCGAAAAAATAGCGTTCGAATCAACGAAGGTGTGTTTAAGCCTTCTTTCTAATATCCAAAGACCCATGTGAAAAGAAAAGCTAAATAAGTGTCTTCTCACAAGAAAACGATAGTGAATGTTTAGTCAGTACCCAGAGCGATTTTAAGTGCTTCGTTCGTGTTTTTTACAAATCTGAATTGCAGCCCTTTCTTAGCTTCCTTTGGGATATCAGGTATATCTTTTTTATTTCTGGCTGGGAGAATAACGGTTTTTATACCGGCCTGTTTGGCAGCCAATATTTTCTCCTTCAGACCACCAATGGGTAATACCAGACCACGCAAGGTTATTTCACCCGTCATCGCCACATCCGGCCGGGTTGGTTTACCCAGAAGCAGACTGACCAGAGACGTAAACATTGCGGCACCAGCACTTGGGCCGTCTTTGGGAATTGCCCCGGCGGGAACATGGATGTGATAATCGAATTTACTGAATCTGTCGGCATCAATTTTTAACTTCTCAGCGTTCGCCCTGACAATAGAAAATGCCGCCTGGGCACTTTCCTTCATAACTTCGCCAATTTGACCTGTTAGTTGTAAATTGCCTTTGCCGGGCATCGTGGCAGATTCAATAAAGAGCAATTCGCCGCCTACGGGTGTATAAGCCAGTGCGGTGGCAACACCAGGAATTCCTGTTCGAAGAGCTATTTCCGACTCATATTGCATAGGGCCCAGGATTTTTACAAGGTCCTTTTTGCTGATGGTTGCCCGTCTCTTTTCAGCTTTGGCAATTTCCGTGGCGACGGACCTGCAAATAGCCGCAATATTTCTTTCGAGGTTTCGCACTCCCGCTTCACGAGTGTAGCCCCGAATTATAGCAAGTATTGCATCATCTTTTATTGTACAAAGGTTTTTACTTAAGCCGTGCTCTTTAATTTGGCGCCGGACCAGATATTTCTTTGCGATGTGCAGTTTTTCAGTTTCAGTGTAGCCGGGTAGTTCAATAATTTCCATCCTGTCACGCAGTGCCGGCGGGACAGGTTCGGTATAATTTGCAGTGCCGATGAACATTACAGTGGACAAATTAAAGGGTTGGTCGAGGTAATGGTCGGTGAAGCCGAAGTTCTGTTCCGGGTCGAGTACTTCAAGCAGCGCACTTGCCGGGTCACCTCTGAAATCACTTCCAATCTTGTCCAGTTCGTCGAGCATAAATACCGGATTTTTACTACCGCACTTTCTCAGTTCCTGTAGTATTCTTCCGGGTAAAGCGCCAATATAAGTCCTTCGATGTCCTCTGATGTCGGCTTCGTCTCTTATACCGCCAAGGGATATGCGAACAAACTTTCTTCCCATAGCACGTGCGATGGATTTGCCAAGTGATGTTTTACCTACACCAGGAGGGCCAACAAAACAGAGTATAGGGCTTTTACCCTTTGGATTCAGCTTGCGAACAGCTAAGAATTCAAGGATACGCTTTTTTACTTTACGCAGGTCATAATGGTCGGCGTTTAGGATTCGCTCTGCCTTGTTGATATCGAGCTGCTCCTTGGTTTGAATTGACCAGGGCAGCTCGCAAACCCAATCCAGATACGTGCGAATGACGCTGTATTCCGGTGAAGCCGGTGGAATTTTACTCAGTCTGTCTAATTCACGAAGAGCCTCCTGTTCGACATTTTGCGGCATCTGGGCTTTTGCGATATTTTGGCTGATTTGCTTAAGCTCATCTGTTCTGAGGTCTTTCTGGCCAAGCTCTGATTGAATGGCTTTTAGTTGTTCCTGTAGATAATATTCACGCTGACTTTTATCTATCGATTCTCTAACACGGCCCTGAATCTTGTGGCTTAGCTCAAGAACTTCCAATTGATTAGCTAAGATAATGGATATTCGTTCAAGGCGTTTGGTTGCGTCAAGCTCTTCGAGCAATTGCTGTTTCTGTGAAATGCCAAGGCTGAGATTGGCCGCTAAAAAATCAGCTAAAGCAGAGGGATTTTCAATATTTTCCAACAGTACCGATGCTTCCTCAGGCACGTGAGGGCTGAGTTCGATAACACGATTGGCCGCCCGGCGGATACTCACGATAAGTGCTCGAAGATTTTTTGTCATCTTTACTTTAACGTCGAGCGGTTGGATTCTTGCCTTCAAGTATGGTTTTATGGCTACCTTTTTAATCACTTTGAAGCGGGTAATGCCATGAACAATAACGTGCATCGAACCCTGGGGCAGTTTTATGACCTTGAGAACTGTAGCAGCGGTTCCAATCGAGTATAGATTGTTAAAACTCGGCTTATCGATTTCGGGATCGCGCTGTGTGAGAAGTCCTATGATAGACTCGTTGGGCGTAGTTTTGGCAAGCAAGGCTTTGCTTCTTCGACGGCCTATCGCTAATGGCGTTATCGTACCCGGATAGGCAACGGCATTTCGAATAGGCAAGATACCGATTACGTCCGGCAGATTGAACCGTTGGTCGTTCTCGTGGAATTGGTTGTCTCCGTTGTTCAAATACTGCTCAATACTTACAGAGTCTTCCTCAACCACTTCCACCAGCCAGTTGCCACAAAGCGATAATAATTTTTTAAGGTTACTTTCCATATTGTACACAGATTTATTTCTCTATACAAAAATAGATAATACATGATTGCAGCTAAAAGCTGAACACTAAAAGCTGAAAAAGCAGAAAAAATGCACAAGTGTATCGGTGGTTTTATTTTATTTTACTCTTATGGTGCTTTGTGATGGAAGCACAGGAAAACGAAATGATAAATATAAGATGATTATTCAGATATAAAAACAAAAGGCCGAGCAAGTCTGTTTAGCCCGGCCTTTTGAGTGAAAGAACTAAATTTATTCCACGACATCTTCTGTATTCTCGGAGTTATCATCATCAACATTCTTATCAGAATATTTTTTAGAAACTTTATCGGGGTAATAATCTGCTAAATATTCGTCTGACATTTTATCGATATCCACCTCATCAAAATCCCTATAAGAATGTCTGCTATAAGAGACGTTTTTGATAGATGCACTTTGTGGTTCAGGCCATTTAGCGCTGTCGCTCAAGTGGTTGATTCGGCTACAAATCGAGGCAATGTCATGTTCATCGGACTTACCGGAACTATCGCTTAAGGAACCAACTTGGTCATTACCGGATTTAACTGAGGTTACAGCGACTACAGATAATATCGTCAATATCAATGCAAGTCCCATGATATTCATAACCGGTTTTTTCATTTTGTTCCTTTTTTCTAACACTCGTGATTTTTATTCTAATTCACTACTTTCTTTGTTTTATTCCGGCTACGTTCCCTCGGAATAGGTGCTTTGCGATGGCCTTATAACAATAGGGCTCAAAATCCCGCTGGGCAGCATCTGTTCCTGTTCAGGTGTAATACTAATGACTCCAACATCACCCAGAACAGTTGTCTCGTTACCTCCATCTTCAAGGGTAGCACCAATATTTGTTACATATCCACTAGGCCATTGTGTAGTATCGCACATCGAAATAATTGTCCCATGGATTTGGGCATTTCCGCGTACATCAACGATTCCTCCCACGATGGCGCCTGTGAGCACGTTGTTCTCGCTTTGTGACGGATTGGTATTACCCAAGTTTACGTTGAAATGGGGAGCAAGGATAGTAGCTTCTTGTATGCTCGAGGTATTTTCAAAGGTAGCCTCACCGGTAAAATAAAGACAATTATGCTGCCACTTTAAAACTTCTGGTGTATCCGTTACAATCACGCCGTTGAAAGTACAGTCCTCAAAGCGGACATTGTTATAGTAAGATGTACCAGTTTTCGAGCAATCTACATATAAAACCTCTTCAAAAGCACAATTTCTGAACAAAGCATTACGGTTATTAGGCAGCTTCGCATTAGTAAACGTCTCGTTTTCGTAAACATGCCGGTCTAACTGTCTGCTCCAGCTTTTACTGGGTATACCATAATCATTTGGGTCGTGTGGGAAGTATTCGATTTCCCTGTCTTCACTTGGACACGATGAGATCTCTGTAAGGCCGCTATTGTAACAATCGGTATCATAGTCGGATATGTCCGTACCTGGTATATTCTGGCTTGGTTGTCCATAATTGATACCTTCGTGATAAGCTTGAACCTCGTCAGTAGAACTATAATAACGGTCTTCGTAGGTCGAACCTAACGGATTTCCATTGGCATCGACTGGATTGTCATTCGCGTCGAGGGTCTCTAACTGGTATGCTTGGGCCTGAATCTGCTCCAGAGTCAGGACTGTATTAATGGTACCCATCACGGCCGAATCGTTGGTCATATTGTACGGTGATATTTCAGGACAGTCCCACGAGCTATATAGATTACCGTAAATAGTTGTATCACCAGTCAGCCACATACGCCCCCTGCTGGCAATAGCGTAGGTCAAAACACTACTGTCTTTCGTAATGTCCATATCCATAGTGATATTTTTCGACACTTCACCATCAGTTCCTATAGATTGCACCTTGATTGTAAGAGCATTACTATCGTATCTATAGAACCTCAGAGCAAATTCTGCACCGGTGTCGCCATAATCAATGTTATGAGTAATAATTTCGTCTCCGGAACCGATCGAATCAGTAAAATTCTGGGGCGATGGCACTGTCTGTCCGTCAAGTTCTGTATCCTGAAGATGCTGGCACAGGTTCGCCCAAACCTGATTAGCCTGTGCTTTCGTAACATAGTTTAAACCGGTCTCCCCAAGGTCAAGGTCGCTGTTTGCCGAAACAACATATTTACCGCACTCAAGGCCGGATTGAGCTGCAGATAAAGCTGAATTGACCTTGTGCTGATTTGAAGCAAGTTGAACATTAGTGCCGGACAGTGTGGCCATGGAGACTGCCAGTGCGGAGAATATCAGCACAAATATCATAGAGACGATGAGCACCGCACCACGACGATTTTTAGATTCTAATTTTTTTCTGGGTGCCATTTTTTCTCCCCCCGGAAAACACCCCATGTTAAAGAGATTTTTAATAACTTCTCTGTAACCTGATTAAAGTATAAGAAATGTTTGGCATGATTAAAAATGGTCAAACTCAACTTGGAAAAAAATACCGACCGCCTCGATGTCCGATAATAAGTATTATAACAACTATGGTAACGCTATAAAGAGCCTTGTCTTTCCGCAAAGTATGAACTGCGTGCGAACGGCGAAGAGATAACCCAGGAAAATCCCAATTCTTTTGCTTTTTTCTCCCACCAGTCGAATTTGTCTGGAATTACATATTCAACAACCTCAAGCGAATTCTTTGAAGGTTTCAAATACTGGCCAATAGTAATTCTATCACAGCCGACGTCTCGCAAATCTTTCAGGACCTGCTTAACTTCAGTGTCGGTTTCTCCCAAACCAAGCATAATAGATGACTTAGTCTGGATATTATCGGAAATACCCTTAGCTATTTTAAGCAAATTCAACGACCGTCTATAATCTCCACCGGCCCTGGCAGTTGGGTATAGCGATGGAACCGTCTCTACATTATGAGCGAAAACAAAAGGTAAAGCATCCTGCAGAATTTGTAGTGCTTGTTCCTGGCAGTTACGAAAGTCAGGCGTTAATATCTCAAATTCCATATCCGGGCGATGTTGTCTGACTTTTTCGACGCAATCTCGAAAATGACTCGCCCCGCCGTCCGGCAAGTCATCGCGGTCCACACTGGTAATTACCAGATACTTTAATCTCATTTGCTCCGCCATTCGGGCCAATCGTATCGGCTCCGTTGGTTCCGGCGGTTCAGGTTTTCCGTGGATCACAGAACAGAATTTGCAATTTCGTGTACAAATATTGCCTAAAATCAGAACAGTCGCCGTCCCTCGTGCCCAACACTCACCCCGATTCGGACAATTAGCATTACTGCATATAGTTTCCAGACCCAGAGAGTCCAAAACCTGCCGTGTACGATAGAAATCCTTATCCGCCGGTAGAGGTCTGCGTAACCAAGGTGGCAGTTTTCGTCGCCCGTGTTTCGCATCTATCGTATTGTCTTGCACCTCTTGCTTCACGTGAAATTCCTTATAAGTAGTTTAGATAAACTCTCTTTTACCTGATTCATTGAGTGGCGTTTGCCTGTCTCCTTCTGCACCGATGTCATCTCTACGCCATCCAGACCACAGGGTGTTATATAATCGAAGATACTAAGGTCATTATGAATGTTTATTGCCATACCGTGATATGTTATAAATTTCGAGACGCGTACACCGATAGATGCTATTTTTTTCTCACCTACCCATAAGCCGGGAAAACCTTTTCGTCTTATACAGTGGATGCCCAACTGCTCCAACAATTCTGTACCTATTAATTCCAAGTCTCTGATATATTCGCTGATACCGAGATTAAGCTCCTGTAAGTTGAGAATCGGATAAAGTACCAATTGGCCCGGATTGTGCGCTGTCGTTCCACCACCTCTGCGTATATCAACCACCTTGATATTCTTCTGTGCCAAATCCTCTCGACTCGCCAGCAGTCTATTGGCACTTTGCCGGGCGCCCAGGGTAATAACAGGCTTATGCTCAACAACTAAGACAGTGTTGGGTATTTCGCCCTCTCGCCTTTTTTTACATAACTGGTGTTGTTGTTCTAAAACTTCCCCGTAGTCGGCAAGCCCACAATCTATAATGCTTAAGTTTTTTGCAATCTTGGAATTATAAGTTTCAATTGTTGATTGTTCCGACATACCTATTTGTTATGCCTTTGGCGGATTATGAAGACTCAGACCGAAGGCGTCTTCGGTGGCTTCTTTAAGAACCTCTGAAAAAGTCGGATGCGGGAAGCTGATATCGGTAATTTTTTCCGTTGTACCTATAAGTGCTCTTGCCGGGCCTATCAGCTCGGTTACTATAGCGCCGACCATTGTAACACCTACGATTTTGCTTGTAGATTTATCCGTTACCACCCTTACTTCGCCAACAGTTTCGTTATGTGCCACACTGCGGCCATTGGCTTTAAAGAAGGACCTTCCAATACTAACGTCAAGGCCCTGCTCTTTACAGGTCTCTTCACTTTTGCCAACAGATGCTATTTCAGGGAACGTATAGACCGCCCGTGGGATAAGTGAGTAGTCAGCTATTTTCTCGTTGCCACCCGTTGCATTAACCGCCGCGATTTCGGCCTCAGCAAAGGCACCATGAGCTAAATAGGTTGTACCTACGGCATCGCCAATAGCATAAACACAGGGGGCATTGGTTTCCATTTTTTCATTAACTGTAATAGCTGAATCGTTCATCTGCAAATTCAGAACCTCTTGAGTCTCCTCATCGACAAATGCCCTACGCCCCACAGAAACAAGCACTTTTTCCGCCTCGACTGTTTGGCCATTCTCAAGGGCAACTTTTGCGGGTGTGCCTATTTTATCAACAGAAGTAACTTTCTGACCG
>CAZJIR010000117.1:0-7604 GCA_964546095.1 uncultured Pirellulales bacterium | reverse complement strand
TCGCAGGCGCCAGACCGATTATCACATCTATCATCACGCTGCGCGTCGAAAGCGGCATACTGATATGTGGTGCATTTGAAACTGTTATCTTACTAAGCATATTCTTGTTTTCGTTCTGCGCTTCTTGCTATAAATTTCGCACGGGGCGCTTTAAATCAACTATCCCGGCACTTTCTTTTTTTGCCTGGCAAGGAAGATTTTGCCCGTCTTTATATAACCTGTTATCTCGATATTAGCCGGGCAGACATAACTGCAACAACCACACTCGATACACGCACTAATATAATATTTATCCGCCACATCTAAGAGATTGTGTTTAACCGCATGTGCAATTTTCGTCGGGTTCAAATTCTCAGGACACACCTGCAAGCACCTCCCACAACGAATACACGGAGTCTGGCGTCCTTCGAATTTCGCCTTGCCAACCTGTTCCTTTGTTAACACGGTTATCGCATTGGTTGTTTTCGTAATGGGCGTCTTCAAATCAGCAACCGCAATCCCCATCATCGGCCCGCCAAGAACAACCTTTGCGGACTTTTGAGTAACTCCTCCACAAAATTCTATCATGTCCTCGACCGATGTTCCGATAGGAACATAGAAGTTGCCCGGCTTGGCAATAGCCTCTCCCGTCACGGCCACAACCCTATGCGTCAACGGCAAATCGGCAATAACCGCCTCCGCAATTGCCGCCGCTGTCGCAACGTTAAGCACTACCACACCAATCATAGGTGGAATACCTCCCGTCGGGACATTCTTTTTCAATATCGCTCTTATAAGCTGCCTTTCACCACCCTGCGGATACTTTGTTTTAACCGGCACAACTCGAATATTACCACCGCCCGCAGAAGATTCCAATGCCGCCTCCATAGCTTCAATCGCTTCGGGCTTATTATCCTCTATCGCAATCATTACCCGTGTACACCCCGATGCCCTTCGCGCAAGCTTAACACCTGCAATAATCTGTCTGGTATATTCACGCATAATACGGTAATCGCAGGTAATATAAGGCTCGCACTCACATCCATTGATAATCAATGTCTCTTTAGGCAGCCTCGGATTTGGTTCAATCTTAACTCTCGTCGGAAATCCCGCCCCGCCCATACCGACAATGCCGGCCTTACGAACAGCATCACATATCTGTTCAACCGAGTAGTTATTCTCATTGAAATCATCCGGCAATTGAAAAAATGACCGCCTCGTCGGGCTATATTGCAACGCCTCAATTACTATCGCCGGGCTTCTGCCAAGAACAGGATGAGACCGCAAAGCAACCTCTTTAACTTTACCGGTAATAGGAGAATGAACCGGTGCCGATACAAAGGCATCGCTGTCGCCGATTTTCTGCCCCGCCTGAACAGCATCTCCTTTTCTATTTAGCGGCCGGCAGACAGCGCCGATATGCTGGCTTAACATTACCGCGACTTCCTTGACGGCAGGCCCCGGTTGTATTGCAGCTTCACGCGTAATTTCTTTCTTCTCCGGAGGATGTGTCCCGCCGGGAAAAGAAAATCTGCCTTTAATCTCAATACTCATAAAATAATAAACCCGGGACTATCTTGATTGACTAAACCGCTTATTTATCATTCTTACAATGATTATAAAAATAAATGTCACCAGCAGAGCCGGCAGCAAACTCAAAACCGTCTGAACACGCTGATTGCTTATTACCCCGGCCAATATCTCTTCAAAAATAACCAACGAGATGATAAAAACCAAAATCGGCAAAAGAAAAACAATAACAACCTTAACGGCAATCGAAGGCCCCCCATTTCCCCCCATCTGCAGAAAAACCTCCTTGCAATCATGCATTCGCTCACAGTCATGACATATTTCCTGCTCAGCCATAGTTTCCACTACCACATTGTAAAAGAAAATTTATAATAGATACAGTAAAGTTTTTCAAACAGAACTTTTTATAATTTTTGGACATTATGACCACAAAGCTAAAACTTTTAATATTAGCCTTCATACTTTGCACCTGTACCGGCTGCGCAGTCAATCCCATTACCGGCCAGGATGAGTTCATGCTCTTTCCGGTAAACCAGGACTTCGAAATAGGTCGTCTATACGCCCCTGAAATTGAAAAGGAATTAGGTGGTAAAATCGACGATGACGATTTGCAAAACTATATCGACTCTATCGGCCAGAAAATCGCCCGCTTTAGCCACAAGCCAAACTGGGAATACCATTTCGTCGCATTAAAGCACAACTCTATTAATGCCTTCGCCTTACCGGGTGGATATATTTTCATCACTAAGGGAATGCTCGAAAAACTACAAACAGAGGCACAGCTCGCTGCAGTCTTGGCCCATGAAATTGTGCACGTCGTTGCAAGAGACACCTCCAACGCTATGAGCAAGCAGATTGGAATAGGTCTTTTACTTACCGTCGTCACTTTCGAAGGCGCAACTTCCGAAGAATCCGCACAGGGTGCTTTTGCCGCGGCACAGATTGTACAGCTAATCATCGCGCTCCAATACAGCAGACAGGATGAGCGCCAGGCCGACCTCGGTGGCATAGATTACATGGTCGTTGCCGGCTATAATCCCACCGGCATGGTTGAGACTATGCAGATGCTCGAGAAGGAAAGCGAAATCAGGCAGGTCGAATTTCTCTCAAGCCACCCATCCCCACAAAACCGCGTCGCATATTTATCACAGAAGATTCAATCGAGAAATTACCCCCTCGCAGATTTAAGAATCGGCAAAGATACTTACAAAACCACCATTCTCGACCTTTTACCCAACCTCCCGGATGAAAAATCACCCCTCGACCACCTACCCAATGAACCATTCACCCCGTGAGTTTACCCTGTGGGATAGTGAATCTTTATCTCATGGGGATCAACGAGTATCCAGCATCCAGTATCGCCTGCCTCGTCGTCCTGTCTCGCCGTAACGTCAGCGAAGGTGGAAGCTTCAGTGAAGGCGGAAGAATCTAATATCTCAAATCGAAAATCATAATTCGTAAATCGAAAATCTCTCTTTTTCACTTGATAATCCCCCTCCTTTGATGTAGATTTCCCATAGCAGCCTGACCTTGACAAAAACAAAAGACTACTATTAAAATTGTAACTAATAGGTTCGTATGGTGTACGATTTACCAGGCATGAATAAGGACCGAACCAGTGATTGTTTGGCGGCACGGTAAATCGCGCGCCTCAGTAGCACGATGTCAGTTAATACTCTTGTGGAGGTTAAATATGGAAGGTCCAGGGATAGAACAAGAAGAACGCTGTGACTACAAAGGTAACGTTACAACTGAACTCGCTGATGGGAAGGATCTCACTGATCTGGCAAAGCGGCTTAAGGTACCTGAGGATTTCTGGCCGGTCGGCTTCGATTTCTCTCTCACAGGTAAGTCTGCTATTTCTCCTGAAAGTGCCAAAGTGGACGTTTCGGTCTTTGCGGTGGAAGCCAGTGATTACTTCGACGAAACTGAAGACATCAACATAGAAAACATTAATAAAAAAATCAAAAGTAAAAGCTTCTCATTGCGTGTCTCTGAGTTCTCAGCAAAAATGCCGATATCTGAGCTGTTTGGTTTCTTCAAGAGTCTTCACATAGCCTGTTTCAACGCAAACCTTCAGACACAAAGAATGGAAGTTATTAAAAGATAAACATTCGAAGCTAAAAAACTAAACAGCCCCTCAACACGAACAACGACTTGTCATTGCAAGGAGCCCCTGTCGTTTTGCTTCGCTTTCGCGAAGCAGCAGGGGTTGGAGTTGGCCTACCAATTCTCTAATTCGCTAATCAACTAGTCAACTAACTTGCTCTTCACCCTGCCTGCCTCGCCGTCTTGTCTCGCCGAAGCTTTAGCGGAGGCGGAAGCTTTAGCGGAGGCGGAAGCTTTAGCGGAGGCGGAAGCTTTAGCGAAGGCGGGAGCGGAGTCGAGGGATCACCCTGCTTGTTTCGCCGTCTTATCTCGCCGTCTTGTCTCGCCGTCTTGTCTCGCCGAAGCTTTAGCGGAGGCGGAAGCTTTAGCGGAGGCGGAAGCTTTAGCGGAGGCGGAAGCTTTAACAAAGGCGGGAACAGTGTCGAAGGGTCATTGCGAGCGTAGCGAAGCAATCTTATTTTGAACTTTACATTGTAGTTTTACACTTTTATTTTTAACTTCTAATTTTTACCTCATGAGATGGCAAGGCTTATCTCATCGGGGCAGCCACGTAGAGTGTTCAACTCGCTGCACACGCGGGCTATTCTAAACAAGGTATACCCTGCCGATATTCACTGACAGGTCTTGCGCGCCTGTTGTCGTCTGTCCCCCTCTTTTAACAGCCGCTTGCGGACTCGAATTGAATTAGGACAAATCTCAACTAATTCATCCTCCTGAATATACTCCATCGCCACCTCAAGACTCATCTTTCTCGCAGGTCTTACTTTGGCCGCATCGTCCTTACCCGCCGCCCGAATATTAGTAAGCTGTTTACTTCTTACTACATTCACAGGTATGTCTTTTTCTTTGCAGTGTTCCCCGACTACCTGCCCTTCATAAACTTTTTCCCCCGGCTCGACAAAAAACACTCCCCGGTCGTACAAAGCATCAAGTGCATAAGCTGTCACTTGCCCGGTAGCTATTGCAACCATAACTCCCGCCTTGCGTTGAGGTATCGCCCCGCGCATAAGCTCGTATCTTTCGAATGTATGATGCATAATCGCTCTGCCGCGGGTCGCATTCAACATCCTTGCATTAAGGCCGAACAGCCCCCGTGACGGTATCATAAATTCCATATGAATAAAATCGCTCGTACCGCTTTTGGCATCTATCTTCATTATTTCACTCCGCCGGTCACCCAGAAGATTCATCACAGAACTCTGACAATCCAGCGGGCAATCCACCGCGAGCAATTCGATCGGCTCGTGACGTCTGCCGTCGACTATTTTCAAAATCACATTAGGCTTGCCCACACAAACCTCATATCCTTCACGCCTCATATTCTCCAGCAAAATTCCAAGATGCATCAGCCCTCTTCCCGACACATTGAATTCTTCGGTCCTCTGCCCCGGCTCTACTCTCAGAGCAACGTTCTGCTGAAGTTCCTTCTCGAGCCGCTCGCCTATCTGCCTGCTCGTTACGTATTTGCCGTCTCTTCCCGCAAAAGGCCCGTCGTTGACTCTGAATGACATCGACATCGTCGGCTCATCAACTGCAGTCACCGCAAGCATCGAAGGTTTATCCGCACAGGCGATAGTATCACCGATTTCAACAGGGTCAAGCCCGGATATCGCACATATATCACCCGCCTGAGCAGTCGAAACCTGCTTTCTGCCAAGGCCATGAAACTGATGAATATTCATGACCTTTTGCTGTGTATGAAGACCCTCCCTGTCAATAACAGTAACCCGCTGGCTTTCACTTATCTGTCCCGCAAATATTCTGCCTATTGCTATGCGCCCGACATAATCCGAATATTCCTGACTTGTCACCAGCATCTGCAAAGGAGCATCCATACATACCTTCGGGGCCGGGACATTATTTATTATCGTCTCCAACACCAGCTGCAAATTGTCTTTTCTGTTTTCAAGATTAGCAGTGGCCCAGCCTTCTCTTGCCGAGGCGTATATCAATGGAAAATCAAGCGCTTCGTCATTGGCCCCAAGCTGAACCAGCAGGTCGAATACTTCATTCACTACATCGTCGGGCCGGCTATTCGCACGGTCCGCCTTGTTGATAACAACTATGGGCCTGAGCTTGTGCTCAAGGGCCTTACTCAGCACGAATCTTGTCTGAGGCATAGGCCCTTCGAATGCATCGACCAAAAGTAGCACACCATCCGCCATTTTTAAAACACGTTCGACCTCACCGCCGAAATCAGCATGCCCCGGCGTATCGATTATATTGATTTTATATTCGTCGCCTCGTAAATCCGTATAGTTAATCGCACAGTTTTTGCTGAGAATTGTTATACCCCGTTCCCGCTCCAGCGGATTCGAGTCCATAATCAAACCATGCTCACCCCCGGCCAGCTTATCAAGCTCTTCCTGCCTGAACATACCAGACTGGTACAAAAGTTGGTCAACCAAAGTCGTCTTCCCATGGTCAACATGAGCAATTATCGCCACGTTACGTATATAATCCGAGTACATAAAAATTCTCAAAAGGGGTATAACATCGGTTTAATCATCATAAGTGAAACCCATCACTTTACGTTATCCCCCGCGAATGTCAATACAAAACTGGTTCTACATAAAAATGTTCCCTACTTTGTACCCTAAATATTGACAAACATGGCAGACATGGTGTATATGAGAGGCTGTGAGTGGATAGTGTAAATCTCTCTGGTAATGTAAGTTATTGATTTTGCAGTGATTATCGGATTTGGCCTCAGTAGTCTGTAACAGCAAAATAATAAAGGAGGGTCGCCCAGTGAAAAAGCAAATTCTTAGTTATCGTATCCTGGCTTGTGTCATGTCAATCGCCTGTATCGTCGCTTGGGCCAACGCCCAACCTACTGATCCGTCGTTGCCGCACCTCGTACGGAAAGACGGACGTCACACGCTGATCGTTAACGGCGAGCCTTTCCTCATCCTTGGTGCTCAATGCAACAATTCCAGCGCCTGGCCGGCCATCCTTCCCAAGGTCTGGCCCGCGATGGAGGTGCTAAACGTCAACACGCTCGAAATACCCATCTATTGGGAACAGTTCGAACCGCAGCCGGGCCAGTATGATTACAACGTCGTCGATAAAATCATTACCCAGGCGCGCGAACACAACCTGAAGCTGATCCTGCTGTGGTTTGCCACTTGGAAGAATGGGTCGAACCACTACATGCCGCAGTGGATGAAGCTTCAACCGGAGAAATACCCCAACATCATCGGCCCGAACGGGCAACCGATCGATTCGCCCTCCCCGCACGCTCAGGCAACCCTCGAGGCCGACATCAGGGCCTTTACCGCTTTCATGCAGCACCTCAAAGAGTTCGATGCGCAACACACTGTTATCATGGTGCAGGTCCAGAACGAGCCGGGTTCCTGGGACAGTGTGCGCGACCATTCACCGGCCGCACAGAAACTCTTTGACAGCCCCGTACCCGCAGAAGCCCTGGTTGCAATGAACAAACCCGCCCGGCCCAACCGGAATTGGACAGAAGTTTTCGGACGCGACGCCGACGAGTTCTTCCAGGTCTGGCATGTGGCCAGCTTCATTGGCAAGGTCGCTGCCGCAGGCAGGGCTGTGTATCCGATCCCGCTCTATGTCAACGGATCGATTCGCGATCCGTTGAATCACGGTTGGCCACCGACCTACCAGGTAGGTGGGCCCAATGATAACGTCTTCGAGCTTTGGAAAGCCGCGGCACCGGCTATTGACATCCTTGCGCCCGACATCTATATCGGTGATACTGAAAAATACCTCAAAGTCCTCGAACTCTACAGCCGCCCGGATAATCCGCTGTTCATTCCCGAAACCATCGGGCGAGGCGCCACGACACGTTTCTTCTTTGCTGCGCTGGGACATGGTGCAATCGGGTATGCTCCCTTCGGCATGGACGACACGCGCATCCGCGCTGGGCGAGACGGCATAGCCCTCTCACGCGAAGCAGCCTACGGTGACACGGCACTCAACTACCGAATGATCAAGCCCATGGCTCGACAGATCGCCAG
>CAZJIR010000116.1:7101-7610 GCA_964546095.1 uncultured Pirellulales bacterium | reverse complement strand
ATTGAAGAAAGGAGTTTATTATGGTTATGACAGCTTCTATAATGCTTGAGTTGGGCACTAAAGCAGCGGATTTTAGCTTGCCTGACACGGAAGGTAATATTATATCTCTGGATGATTTCAAGGATTCGCCGGCTCTTCTGGTTATTTTTATGTGCAATCATTGTCCGTTTGTGAAACATATTTTAAGCGGTATGGTTGGACTCATTAAGGAATATCAGGCGAAGGGGATTGCAGTTGTGGGTATAAATTCAAATGATGTAGAAAGTTTCTCTGAGGATAGTCCGGAGATGATGGCCAGGGAGGTAAAAGAAGCGGGTTTCACGTTCCCTTATCTTTACGACGAAACTCAAGAGGTGGCAAAAGCATATCGGGCTGCGTGTACACCTGATTTCTTTTTGTTTGATAAAGCAAGAAAGCTCGTTTATCGAGGTCAGATGGATGACAGCAGGCCGGGAAATGATAAACCGGTTAACGGGGCGGATTTGCGAGTCGCGTTTGATGCGGTTCTG
>CAZJIR010000116.1:1660-7091 GCA_964546095.1 uncultured Pirellulales bacterium | reverse complement strand
AGAGGAATTCCGCAAAAACAAATACCAAGTATAGGCTGCAACATAAAGTGGAAACAGGAAAATGAACCTGAGTACGCACAATAACTAATGGTTCATCCCTGAGAGAGCGTTTATATACAAGTAGAAAATACCGGGATGTATGATTTATCAAACTAAGGAAAAAAGACTATGGATATATTTGATTATGCGATGCAGATGGAAAAAGATGGCGAGGATTACTATCGTCAGTTGGCGCAGCAAACTGAAAATAAGGGCTTAAAAAATATATTAACAATGCTGGCTGACGAGGAGTTAAAGCACTACCGCGTCATTGAAAAAATGAAAACTAAAGGATCTCAGATGGCTCAAGCTACTATCCTGGCGGATGCGAAAAATATTTTCGTTCAGATGAAGGAAACGGGCGAAAAGTATGATTTCGACGTTAAGCAAACCGCTCTTTATAAAAAGGCACAGGATATCGAAAAGCAGAGCGAGGATTTCTACCGGGAAAAGGCAAATGAGGTAGAGGAAGAATATCAGAAAGATATTTTCCTGGAATTAGCTGAAGAAGAGAAAAAGCATTACTTATTGCTGGAGGGAATAATTCAATTTGTTTCTCGCCCCGAGACCTGGCTTGAGAACGCTGAGTTCTATCATTTGGAAGAGTATTAGAAACTTGTCCATTGAGCATTGAGTAACTTGATTAGGTAGGTTGGCAAAGTTATGAAAAAAAAATTATCGCTTCAGAAGAATGATGACCTGTCTATCGTCTTATGCGGCCAGGCCGGTATGGGCGTCCAGACGGTGGAGTTTCTTTTAACACGCATCCTGAAACTGACTGGCTACAACGTTTTCGCAACAAAGGAATATATGTCTCGCATACGAGGTGGTATAAATTCGACCGAGGTAAGAGTATCTTCGGAACCCATTCGGGCTGTTTTAAATCGAATTGATATACTCGTCTCTTTCGATAAGGATGCTGTTACCCACCTGCAAAAAAGGATTTCGTCCGGAACACTAATCTTCGCTGATAAAGAAGCTCTCGGTGATGATATTGATAAAAAAGATTATAATTTTATTGATGTCCCCTTCACTCAAACCGCTGTTGAAATCGGTGATAAGATTTATTCGAACATAGTCGCAACAGGTACGATTGTCAGTTTGTTCGGGATTGACTTAGAAATAGTAAAAGACTTCGTCAAAAAGTTATTTTCCAGTAAGTCTGAGGAGATTGTTCAAAAAAATATTGAAGCAGCCGAGGCCGGTTACAAACTTGGTAGTACTCTTATTAATTCAGGTAAAATCAAATGCGACGTAAACAGAGATGAACAGGTAAAAGACCAGATTCTTTTAAGCGGCACCGAAGCTGTAGCTCTCGGTGCGATTGCGGGCGGCTGCAATTTCATATCATCGTATCCTATGACTCCTGCCACGGGAGTTCTGGTATTTCTTGCTCAGCACGCCAAAGACTTTGGGATAATTGCCGAGCAGGCCGAAGACGAAATTGCAGCTATTAATATGGCGCTCGGTGCCTGGTATGCTGGAGCAAGAGCGATGGTTTCCACTTCAGGCGGTGGATTTGCTCTGATGGCGGAGGGTGTGAGCTTGGCTGGTATTCTTGAGACGCCGATTGTGATTAATCTTGGTCAAAGGCCCGGCCCGGCAACGGGATTGCCTACCAGAACAGAACAGGCGGACCTGGAATTTGCCCTCTATGCAGGACATGGTGAGTTTCCAAGAATAATACTGGCGCCCGGAAATATTGAAGATGCCTTTTACTTGGCTCAGAAAGCATTTGAACTGGCTGATAAATATCAGGTCCCGGTCATTATACTTACTGACCAGTATTTTGTGGATTCTTATTACAATACGGTTTCTCCTGATTTGTCGGACATAAAGATTAAAAAGCATATTGTTAAAACGAAGAAAAATTACAAAAGATACGAATTGACCGAAAGCGGCATTTCCCCTCGCGGAATCCCCGGCTATGGTCAGGGTCTGGTTTGTCTTGATAGTGACGAGCATGATGAAGATGGACATATTACGGAAGACCTCGACCTTAGAATGAAGATGGTTGATAAGAGACTGAAAAAACTTGAATTGATAAAAAATGAATTAATACCGCCCGAATTAACAGGCCCAAAGGATTATAAGAACCTGATTATTTGCTGGGGCTCAACGTACAACATTTTAAATGAAGCCGTAAAGATTCTGGCCAGAAAAGACCTCGCACTTTTATATTTCAAACAGGTACATCCGTTACACGAAAAAACAGCGGATTATCTGAAGAAAGCCAAACGAACCATAATCTTTGAAAACAACGCGACCGGCCAATTTGCCAAGCACATAAAACTACATACGGGAATCGATATTGATGAGAAAGTTTTGAAATATAACGGCCTGAGTTTCACTGTTGAAGAGGTTGTCGAGAAATTAAAAAGCTTGTTAGATTAGGATTGATACTGATGGATGCTAAAATTTTCGATATGGGTAAAATTGATATTGCCTGGTGCCCGGGTTGTGGTAATTTCGGAATCCTGAATACGTTAAAAAAAGCACTTGCTGAGCTGGACATTGAGCCGACAGAGCTTGTGTTTGTATCCGGCATTGGACAGGCGGCCAAGATACCTCATTATTTCAAAACGAATTTCTTTAACGGCTTGCATGGCAGGTCTCTGCCACCGGCTACAGCCATTAAGGCGTCGAATCCCAATCTTACGGTAATCGCTCAGAGCGGCGATGGAGATATGTACGGCGAGGGTGGCAATCATTTTGTACATACCATACGCAGAAATCCCAATATCACTAATATTGTCCATAATAATATGGTTTACGGCCTGACAAAAGGACAGGCTTCACCGACCAGTCAAATAGGTTTCAAAACTTCTGTGCAGGTTGCCGGTGTGTTTCTTGAGCCGTTCAATCCGATTGCTGTTGCCATTGCTCTCGATGCCGGATTTGTTGCAAGGGCTTTTGCGGGCGATGCAGAGCAAACCAAAGAAATAATTAAACAGGCTATTAAGCACAAGGGCTATGCGCTTGTTGATATTTTTCAGCCCTGTGTTTCGTTTAATAAAATTAACACTTACAAGTGGTTCAAAGAGCACTGTTATTATCTCGATGATTCACACGATAAGCTCAACAGAAACCAGGCCTTCCAGAAAGCGACGGAAACGGAAAAATTACCACTTGGTGTTTTTTACGTGAATCCTGAGAAGAAGACCTTCGAAGAAAACGTCAATGCTTTTCGAGAAAGTGAAAAGCCTTTATATGATTGCGAGCCTGACGTCAATCGCTTAAAAGACCTTATTGAAACATTTAAAATCTCGAACTAAACACAGATGTGGGCGTGATGTGCACACCTTAGTTTCTTTATAAGGAATCGTACAATCCATGAGCTAATTGCTGTAGTTGCTGTATGCGTTTTGAGGTGATTTTTCTACAGTAGCGCAGGTTGGCGTATTCGAAATACCAGTCTGATATTCTTGTCCACAATCCCTTGCCCGAATCTCGTGCCCTGAGCCGCTGAGAGAAAGCGTGTATTGTCTCATTGAGATGCCGCCGCTGTCCTGCCGCTTTGACCTTACGATCCATCCTGTTGAGCATTTTGTGAAGGCTCACAAACGCCGGGTTTCTTGCCGCCCTTGATTGTATCTGGTCTTTAGACTTTTTTCTGTTGTGGTATCGGTACAGGACCAAAAACAATACACAACCAGAAAGGATTATTGGCAGAAGTAAACCGGTGATTGGACCAAAGACCTGTAACGACCAGCCTAACAAACCAAAAAGGCCGTATTGATAAAAAGCCTGCCGGAGTTGACCAAGAAGACTGCCGGCCTTGTCTGCTAAGTTTTCCGATTGTTCAGTAGTTACCGCAGCAGCTAAATCCTCCCCAACCGTAGCTTCGACAATGGACCATTGCTTTTTTTCCCGGTCCCAGGCTTCAGCCCAGGCATGGGCGTCCATATTCCGCGCAACCCAGGAATCTTCTTGGGTGTCTTTTTCAGTAACCAAAAAGCCGGTAACGTATCGGGTCGGCACACCGGCCAGACGCAGCAGAATCGCAGCCCCGGAAGCAAAGTACTCGCAGTAGCCTGTGGATTCCTCTAATAGAAAGTGAGTTAGTTTGTCTTGACCGGGTGGGATATCGAGTCCGAGTAAGTAGGTATAGTTGTTGTTGAAGTAATTGATGACGGCAGTGACTTTCTCGGATGTTGTATTGCACCCCGCAAAAATCCTGTTTGCCAGTTGACGTATACGCGGGTCAAGTTGCGTGGGAACGTTCAGCATCCTGTGAGCTTGCACACCGGTTGGTGGCTTTCGGTAAGCTGATTGCGTATAAGCAATTCCGTAAATTTGGCCGCTCCCCAAATTATTCGCATAAACAATATCATCATCGTCCCGCATCAGCAAATTGAGCGGTGCCTCAAGAGATGATGTTCCCAGAGGTGTGAACATAGCATTGGCGAACCGGAATTCAGGTCGAATTATCATATAATCAAGTTCGGATGTTTCTCTCCCGTTTAGACGAAAGAGATTTGTTCTGCCGACAAAATACATTCCGAACGGATTCTTTTCGGGGAAGAGCGCTTCTTGGTTTGATAGGTCGTGCCATTTGGATTGGCGATAGACGTCAAATGCTCTGGCCCTCAAGTAGCCCGGACTGTTGTCACATGTGATGCTTAACACTGGTGTTGGGTCTTGATTTCCCTTAATCATTAATACACTTGACAATGTACCGCTGACGGAGAATCCCACATGTGATACGCCCTCTGTCGGCCTTTCTAATCTGAGACTTCCCCTCCAGAACCTGACCGGCAGATAGTTTAGAATCTCTACATGGTGATACAGTATTGTGCTCATGGCCCAGCTGAAGTTTGCCGTAACCAGTAGTGTCAGGCCCAAAACCAGCCAGAGGGACTTTCGCCTGATGCGCTCAGGAACAAGCTTGTCTGTTGGTACACAGGATGTCGCTGCATAGAGCACGACCAGAATCACAGAAAGCAGTTCTGAGAGCCGAAATGCAGTGTCCATATCTTCAAGTAAGAGGATTTGTCCGGCCGAGATTGTGATGGCTATGTGAAATAACCCCATTGAGGAAGGTAATTGTTCGGGTGGCCCAAGAAACAGTATAAGTATCATCGAAGCAAGAAAGTAGCGGGCTATTGTCTGCCATGCGAAGCTTGCCGCCTCTAAGTAAGCTACTCGACCGGGCAAACCCGCATAGCGGTAGTGGAGTGCAAATAAAATCGTCAGGATAAGCAGGAGCAATGATTTTATGACACGTCTTTCCGGCTTGATATTCCATGTGAATTTCCGCTGCAAACCAAGAAGACCCAACATGCAGAGGATAGCCGGAAAGGCAATATCACTACAGACCAGCGCGGTCAACACCGAGCTTGTCACCAACATTATGATAGCTATGGTCTTTTGCGTTTTCACAATTGTTTTA
>CAZJIR010000116.1:0-1650 GCA_964546095.1 uncultured Pirellulales bacterium | reverse complement strand
CCTGTTAATATCTTGTCGGCGGATAGGAACTGGACATTATCTGTCCAGCTCAAATTGCCCTTGTCCACGTTTATTTCCTGGGAGTCACCTATCAGCAGGACTGTGCAGTAGCAGCCGGCCTGACAAGCTAACTCCATCAGTTGTCTGTACGTGTTGTTCCAGCTCAGTAAAATAAAAAAGACCTCGGATATCTCGTATAACCGTTCAGTTAACGTTGTCACTGTCTGCTCGAGCGAATAGCTCCTGGATGGTTCAACGCCTGCCAGAATCTCGTGTATCTTATCCAGCCGAACCATTCTGGGCCAGGCGGTAAACTGATGTAAATCAGGACCCGCAAGAAGCGTATCGATGAGACATTCGTTATTAATGGTCAGGGCCACGGAAGCGCAAAGAGAGATAGCGGCTTCAAGTTCCTTTATTTCATTTGACTTTGACCGCTGGCGAGCTTCGGGTACAACGGTATCCAATACGAGTGCAACGTATTTGTCGAAATCATCGTGATATTCTTTGGTGGCCGGTACGGATAGGCGAGCCCATGCACGGGCATCAATTTTGCGGGGGGAATCCCCCGGCTGAAAAGGGCGGTTTCCCGCGTATTGAAGGGACACTCCTGTACGACCGGTAAGTCTCGCGCCGCTGGCGCCAACGTATCTGCTCAGGTATCTGTGTGGCATGTGAAGCATGGAGAAGGTCGGAAGGACGATAAGGTTCTCTTCTTCATTTTTTGTTATACCGAAGTTAAACAAATTAAAAGGAAAGCTTGACAGGCAAATCGGCCGTCTGATTTGGTAATATCCGCGTCGCTTTGGTCGTAGCGAGACAGTCACTTCGGTGGTCTCGCCCGGCCCTAATCGGGAAACAACGTGGTCGCTTCCGACTTGCTCTATCGCTTCGGGTAGGGCGTCGAACCTCAAGCAGAGATTGTAAACCGGTAAGCGCGCAATGTTTTTGAGCACAAACTTTAGTTGTGTTGTCTGGCCTGCTATGATACGGTCAGGCAGATTACCGCTCACCCGGATTTTCGGCCTCAGAACAAATCCCACCAGCAAGGCCATGAGCGCAACCGAGATTAAAGCTGAAAGTACTCCAAAGGCGGGGACTATCAGGGCGGCTAAGGCGACAAAACCCATCCCTTTTAGCACCACCTTGCCGGCATCGGTAAAGCCAAAACGTAATCTACCTTTGGTTCTCCTCATTGCGTCGGCTGCCTCTTCAAACCGGTACTTTAATACGGCCGACGATGTCTGTGACAATCTGCCTGGCGGTAATACCGCTGTGGCGTGTTTTGGAAGTTAAAATAATACGATGCGGCAATACATAAGGGACAAGCCACAATACATCGTCGGGAATTACAAAATCTCGTTTTTGAAAATATGCGCGGGCCCGCGCCGCTCGGGACATCATCAGGCTCCCACGGGTACTGATGCCAAGCTGAAGGCGATTGTCACGGCGGGTGGCATGAACGATTTCGACCATATATTCGAGGATACTGTCATCCACGTGAATGTTGGCTGCTTCCTGTTGAATCTGCAGGACCTGTTCAAGCTTCAGAACCGGCTGTATCTTCTCGAGCGGTTCGTTATGAGCGTGCGATTTGAGAATATCGACCTCGACTTCGACTGTCGGATAACCCATGGCAAGCCGGACCAG
>CAZJIR010000115.1:0-7614 GCA_964546095.1 uncultured Pirellulales bacterium | reverse complement strand
CCACGCCCAACTCAGGCGTAACTTTTTTTCTACGTGCAGGCCAATCGAAGTGCCTGGCAGCAGTCTCCAAAACGGTTCGTATTCGCTGGTTTTCGAGATGGGCAAGTCTAAACGCAAGTGGGTCGATGCCTGCCGCTGTGGCAAGCTCATCCATAAAGGATTCTCTGGCAAAGTTATTAGCCGTTGCTGCAAGGCACCGGTATGCGCCCTGGCGTAAAGGAGAATCAGAACCGGCGGAAAGGATTCTTGTGTTGGCTATGTTGTAAGGTGTATCAATTGCTGCACCCCCGGCGTTGATGTTGGTAAAATCCCATGCAATAAGCGAGTCGTTCGTATCCAGGCCACCTTTACACTCGATTACCGCTGCCGGTCGGAAATAGGCCCAGGTGAATTCCTCTGCCCGCGTCCAGTGTACTGCTACCGGACGTTTTGCCACCTTGGCTAATCGAGCCGCTTCTTCTGCGGCTTCACCAGTATGTTTGCCTCCGAATCCACCGCCCATATCAGGCACAATAAGGTGAACTTGATTGGTCGGAATTCCGAAAGTTCTGGCCAGGTCCCCCTGCACACGCTGAGGACCGTCAACACCCGTCCAGACAGTCAATCTGCCCTCTTTCCATTCTGCTGTTGCCGCTCTTGGTTCCATTGGAGTATGCTGGATATAGGCCACTTCGTAAGTTTCGCTAAGTACCTTTTTTGCTTTCGCAAAAGCTGTATCTGTTGAACCTCTGGTTCTTGGGCGTGACCTTCCTCCTGTTCGGACATTTTTCTTAAGATGCGAAAAGATGTCTTTACTCGACGGATGAGAAACAGTTTTCCAGGATGCAGTTTTTGCGATGGCTTCCAGGGCCTCTGCGGCGAGGAACGTTGTGGGAGCAGCGCATCCGACGAACTGGCCGTCCCTGACCACTACAACATCCTTCATTGCTTCAGCCTTGGAAATGTCTATTGATTCAAGCGTAGCCCCATAAGAGGGAGGACGCAGGATTTTTCCATAAAGCATGTTGGGTCGCGTTATATCCGAAGGATATCGGTGTGCTCCGGTAACTATATCCCGGTTGTTTGGTCTGGGAACTGAAACACCAAGCGCTTCCCATTTATTTACCGGTGTAATAGATACGTCGGAGGGAATAGTTTTTTTGAAAGCCCCGGCTACATCCTTTGACCTGGCCAGATCTGCGTAAGTGATAGTCTGTTTCGTTATTCGATGGGTGATAGTGCCGTTGCGTACATTTAAGATGCTGCTGTCCACTTTCCATTGTTCAGCCGCAAGCTGTGTCAGTAACTCGCGAGCGGTAGCAGCTCCTCGGCGAACTGCGGGTACATTAATGGGCGTCGTTCGACTGCCTGCAGTGATACCATCATCAGGAACGAGGTCCGTATCCGCCATAATCAGGCGAACCTGGTCAACAGGAACTCGTAATTCTTCCGCGGCCGCCTGTGTTAATTCTGCACGGGAGCCCTGACCTTCCTCGACCTTGCCGGTCATGACTGTAATTGTGCCGTCCTGGTTTATGTGGAGTCGTGCAGCAACGGTTATAGATTGTCCTCCTCTGCCACGTCGTTGCCCAAGAGATACACCTTGAGTGACTGTAATTAAAAGTCCTGCCCCTAACATTTGCATGAAAGTGCGCCGGCTTAGTTTTATACCTGGACTCAGCTCTTCTAAAGCCCTAGAGCACTGAGGTTCAATTGTTTCTTTGTTTAAGGTATGTTTTATCATAGCGTTTTCACCTCCGCGATTTGCGTTGCAGCGCGGCGAATAGCATTTATTATTTTTGTATATCCGTTACATCGGCATATATTGCCATTCATCCATTTCTTGATTTGCTCATCGGTTGGATGTGGATTTTCTTTAAGAAGTGCTACGGCAGTTAAAATCATGCCGGGCGTACAATAACCGCACTGAATAGCGCCTTCGTCAAGAAATGCTTGCTGAACGGGATGGAGGGAATCACCATCAGCAAGACCTTCGATTGTAGTGATATTTTTATTATTAGCCAGGACAACAGGTGTTATACAGGAAAGAGTTCGTCTGCCGTCCATCAATACTGTGCAGGCACCGCATCGACCCTCACCGCAACCATACTTGGGACCGGTTATATGCAGGTCTTCTCTTAGAACGTCGAGCAGGGTTCGAGCAGGGTCGGTAACAATGGTTCTTTCTTTCCCGTTGACTGTCAGGGTAATTGTAGTATCCATAGCTATCCTCCACTAAATTTGGATTTACCAGCCACACCGGCAGCCTTTTCGAGCAATATTATAAGCGAATTCGTCAATTATGAAGAGAGCTTTTTTCATAAAACTTCCCTCTTACCTTAAGTTGAGGTTATCCATTTGAGCAGTCCTCCATATAAAGCAGCTCCCGTGATGATAAGAGCAGGATGTATTTTCGTCAGAGTAAACAACACAACAGAGGCAACAATGACAACCATATACTTTAACTGCATGATATTGTTTTTATCTGTTAGTTGTATTGCAACAACAATAATCATCGTAATAACAGCATATCGAACCATCTCCAGTCCGGCTTTTAGTGCTGTAATGTTTTTATACTTTGCGTAAATCAACGATAAAAGGGCCATACAAAATGCAGGAGGTATTAAATTGGCAATGTTGGCTACTATTGCGCCTGGAACACCGGCTACTTTGTAACCGGCATAGGTGGCGAATTTGATAGATATTGCGCCGGGAAGCACCTGTACTATCCCTACGACTTCCAAAAACTCGGGTTTATCAAGCCATTGATAATTTTCTACAAGTTCCTTTTCCGCAAGAGGCAAGAAAGCATATGCTCCTCCGATTGCGAAAAAGCTGATTCTGACAAATACGATGAAAAGCTTGAGTAATATCATTTCCTGGTTCCTTTTATTAATGTCCGCCGCCGTGCATCATATCCAAAGCGTGGGGTAGGACGTCCATAATTATTTCCAAACACTCTCGGACAGCCTTCGGACTGCCCGGCAGATTAATTATAAGTGTATCTTTACGGATACCTGCAATACCTCTGGACAGTATGGCAAATGGAGTTTTTTTAAAACCTTCGGCCCTGAAAATTTCGCATAAGCCGGGGACTAATCTTTCACATATTGATGCTGTAGCCTCCGGGGTAACATCACGAGGCCCCAAACCTGTCCCACCCGTAGTAAGTACTAAGTCAAAATCTTTTTCATCTGAAAAACATTTCAATTCATCGACTATTTTTTCGTGCTTGTCAGCTACAATTTTCTTCTCACATATCTCGAATTTATCTTCAGTCAGCATATCCTTAATAGTTTGTCTACTGTAGTCCTCTCGTTCGCCTTGCGCACAACTGTCACTGATTGTCAATATAGCTACTCTAATCATTCTCTTGGCATAAAATTCATCTTGCTGTATGAAAATTACACAGCGCTCATAACCTAATGATTGTTCCTTGGTCAAATCAACCTGACTTGGACAGTAGTTCCTTTTGGAATTTCAGCCACGCCGACATCAATACTAACCAATCCATCCGCAAAACGGAGTGCACTGATGTGAGCCGAGCCATGATATTCGACATTTTTAGTCGTTCCTGCTTCCGTAACAGTTACTGGTATCCAGTTCTGTCTTTTTATATCTGTACTTCTGATGGATTCACCCAGTGGTATCTTAATGTGGGCGGGTGTATAGGCATGCCCCATCAGCTTGTACAGAAAAGGTTTAACAAATAACTCAAATATTACGTAAGTAGATACCGGGTTACCGGGTAGTCCGAAGCAATATAGATTTTTCGACAGGCCGAAGATAGTTGGCTTGCCCGGTTTTACAGCGATTTTATTAAACAGCAGTTCGATATTGTTTCGTTTGAGTATGTCCGGGACGAAGTCAAAATCACCCATAGAGACTCCACCCGAGATAATAACCACATCGTTTTCATCTGCGGCCCTTTTGAAGGTGTTATCAATATTCTCGGGTGTGTCTTTTGCAATACCATAATCTTTTACAATCACTCCGACATTTGCAATTTGTGCGGTAAGCTGATAGCTGTTGCTGTTTCTTATTTGTGAAGGCGCCGGCTTCAATCCCGGCTCGACGAGCTCATCGCCTGTTGCGAAAATTGCTACCCTTGGTCTTTTCACTACAAGTGGTTTTACGTGACCGACTGAAGCTAAAACTGCGATATGTTGCGGCCTTATTAGTGTACCTTTAGACAGGACTACTTCGCCGGTTTTAATATCTTCGCCGCGCGGACGAATATGGTCATCTGTCTTTTCACCGACAAATCGAACAGTACTATCAGTGGGATTTTCCGTGAACTCAATCATTATAACACAGTTAGAACCTTTGGGGACCGGTGCGCCGGTCATAATCTTAGCACATTGATTTGGCCCAATTACTTTTTGAGGTGAAGTTCCCGCTTGAATTGTTTCAACAATGGTAAGCTCATTTGCAAGGTCTTCTCGACGACACGCATAGCCGTCCATAACTGCTCTGTCAAAAGGCGGCATATCCATATCCGATTCGACATCCTCAGCTAATATACGGTCAAGGGCATAGTTAATGTCAACCGCCTCACCGGCCAATTCTTGAGCTGAATCTAAAACAATTCCGAGAGCTTCTTTAAAAGGTAACATTATTCCTGCTTATATCAAATTTTCTGCATTAGTTAGAGTATCATCTTAGTAAAGGCCAAATCGACATATCCTAAGCAATATCGACAGGCTGTTCCTAACTGAGTATTCTATTGTTGTACTCTTGTCGTTCAAGGATTATCTCTCTTTTTGTTTTTATTGGTTTAAACGTATCTTTTCTTTATCGCATGAGAAGTTCTGTTTTCGTGTACAATGGGAGTTAAAATGTGTGAGTTCGCATAAAAAATGTAAATGGGAATTCGGGTCTGTATAAAAAAAGTCTGCTATGTCAAACGTTGCTTTTGGATTTTAATTTCTTTTATCCAGCAATACAGAACCGGCACGACTAACATCGTAAGGACTTCAATCGTCATTCCACCAAAGGAAGGTATTGCCATCGGCACCATAATATCAGAACCCCTTCCGGTCGAGGTAAGTACAGGGATAAGTGCTAAAACTGTTGTAGCGGTTGTCATAAGACATGGTCGAATTCTGCGAGTACCGGCTTCAATCACAGTCCTACGGATACGTTCAACTCCGCGAGGCTTTTGGGCCTGAAATGACTGTCTTAGATACGTACACATCACAACGCCGTCATCGGATGCAATCCCGAAAAGCGCCAGAAACCCGACCCAGATAGCCACGCTGAGGTTTATCGTATGAACGTCGAAAAGCTCCCGCATATTCACTCCGAACATGGCAAAGTTCAGGAACCATTCCCGACTGTAAAGCCATATCATTAGAAATCCGCCAGACCATGCTACAATTATCCCTGAAAATACAAGCAGGGTAACTACTGTGGATTTAAACTGGAAATAGAGAATTATAAATATGATAAGAAGAGCTAAGGGTATAACGATGGAAAGTGTTTTTTGTGCTCGAATCTGATTTTCATGGCTACCGGCGAAGACGTAGCTGGTTCCCCTAAGATTAAGCCCGGGCAGAGAGTTAATCTCCTGCTCCGTGAGAGTGAGGCCTTGCAATGCTGCCGTTTCGGAGGCATCTTTGAAGGCCTTGTTAAATATTTCGGTTTGATATTTAAGATATCGCCGACATTCTTCGACAACGTCAACCTCGGCGTGGCTGGCTTTCATATCAAAAAGCACATAACCTATGAGAAACGTGTCTTCACTCTTTATGGCTTGAGGGCCCCGAACATAGCGAATTTCCGCTAACTGGATAAGAGGTATCTGTGAGCCGCCGGCGGCCGGAACCAGAATCCTTCCCAGCGTTTCAATCTGGTCTCGTAATTCTCGCACGTATCTGACTCTTACGCCGAACCGCTCGCGCCCCTCAACAGTTGTAGTAATACGCCTGCCGCCTATCGCAACTTCGATAACGTCCTGTACCTGACGAATCATTATGCCGTATCTGGCGATTGCCTCGCGATTTATATCAATCTCAATGTAGGGCTTGCCTACTATCCTGTCAGCGATTACAGCGGACGGCTCTACACTGGGAACCTGCTTTAGAAAACGCTCTATGTTCAGGCCGACACGTTCGATTGTATCAAGGTCAGGCCCCTTAACTTTAATGCCCATCGGGGCGCGCATACCACTTTGGAGCATTACTATTCTTGCGGCAATAGGTTGAAGCCTGGGAGCACTTGTAGTACCGGGAATTCTGGCGGCTTTTAATATTTCATCCCAAATATTATCCGGATTCTTAATATGCTCACGCCACAGCCTGAATGGTTTGCCATGTTTGTCGGGTATGAGTACATTTTGGTCGTCCCGGATAAATTCGTTGGTCTTTTTATCATATTTAAAACGGACACGCCGTCCGTCTTTGTCGGTTAGATATTCCGATTTGTAATTGATTATTGTTTCAACCATCGAGATTGGAGCTGGGTCAAGAGGCGACTCGACACGGCCGATTTTTCCCACTACCGAGTCAATCTCTGGAATGGACTGCAGGGCTATATCCTGCTTTTGCAGAACGTCCAGAGCTTCCCCGATGGAGGCGTGCGGCATAGTTGTAGGCATCAGGAGAAAAGAGCCCTCATCTAAAGGAGGCATAAATTCCTTGCCAAGACCTGGGAAGCTGTGAACCCCGGCGAACCACAATCTGTTTGATTTCAGCTTTTCCGGCATAAAGAAAAATACTTTCCCAAACCCGAGCCAGACCATCAGGGCAATAATTACGACTCCACTGGGAATCGATAAAAATGCTATCTTGTGTTTGAGGCACCAGCTTAAGATTATGGGGTAGAATTTCTGAAAAACCCGGAAAAACAGTAGCAGCCCACCAATCAGAAGCACGACAAACACAAGGTTTCGTATCAAACCTTTATCCGAACCCAGAGGCAGCCAATGATTGGCAAGTATTACGACCACTATGAATACCGCCACGGCATTAGCAATAAGGGGCAGATAACTATTCACTTTCTTTGGGATATGGTTTCTTGTGAGATGGTAAGATCCGATTGCTCCTATGAGAATACCTATCCACCAGGCAAGCCGGAAAGTTGCTATACAAGCGACTACAATTAATGCTCCACCTAACATATATCGTGTCAGTTTTTTGATAGTGGTTTTTCTTGTAAAGAGAATATGAGCGGCAGGTGGGATTACCGTTAAAGCCACTATCACCGAAGAGATTAGCGCAAAGGTTTTGGTGAACGCCAATGGTTTAAATAGCTTGCCCTCGGCTCCGGTCATTGTAAAGACAGGCAGAAAGCTCACGATTGTAGTCGAAACGGCTGTCAGCACTGCACTGCTGACTTCACTGGCTGCTCTGAAAATGACTTCGAGCTTGTTATCATCCGGCGCTGCCTCATCAAGGTGCTTAAGAATATTTTCACAAATGATTATACCCATATCGACCATTGTGCCAATGGCAATCGCAATGCCTGACAGTGCTACGATATTTGCGTCGACGCCGAAAGTTTTCATTGCAATAAAGCACATCAGCACAGCCAGAGGTAACAGGCCGCTTATGAGTATCGAGCTTCTAAGATGAACTACCAGGACGATGACCACGATGATTGTAACGAGAATTTCCTCGGTCAGGGCGGTGTTCA
>CAZJIR010000114.1:0-7627 GCA_964546095.1 uncultured Pirellulales bacterium | reverse complement strand
GGTCTTTAGACTTGACCGGCGGGTCTAAGTTTGTTAGTGTGCCTGGGTCGTAAACAGTAGCAGACAGCGTATAGAAGAAAACTATACGCTATATTGGAGTAATCTGTCGAATGAAGGCTTTTAAGCGAGTATTCAAGTATGTCTGGCCGCAATGGCACAGACTGGTAACGATTGCTTGCAGTGTCTTTTTAATCAGCGTTCTTTATGGCTTGAGCTTCGGGACTATCTCTCCACTTTTGACGGTGATGATGGGCGCAGAGGGACTGCACGGCTGGATTAACAGAAAAATCAACGAAAAACGCTATGGGCTTAGTTTTTATGTGCCGGATAGTGTTGAGCTTGCCGACCCGAACAATCTCGATATAGCCTTCTTTTTAAGAATAGCCGGTGTCAAGAAAGACAGCTTCGCCGAAATGGCCGGACTAAAACCACAGGACCAGATTGTCGGAGCTGGCAGCAGGTTAATCAACGGAAATACCAGGATATCGTCCAGCTTGCTTCTTAAGGAACTGGCAACTATATCAAATGTGAAATCCATATTAATTCAATACCGCAGGTTTGACGAATACGGACCATTTGAACTCGAAGAAAAGGAGCTTCAGTGCGGAGCAAAACCTTTCTATGCAGACCAAGTGCAAAGGTTCCTCAGATACATACCGGAAGAGCGTACCAGAGCAAATAAAAGAAAAGCTGTGATATTTATCATACTCCTGATGGCGGTCGTTACAACCGTACGATGCACCGCCCGGTTTTATCAGGATTATACAGTGCAAAAGCTTATGAATATCACACTTGCCAATCTGCGAAAAGACGCCTTCCAACACTCTCTGGAGATTCCTGTGAGTTATTTTGCCGACAAAGGACCCAGCAATACAGTCAGCAGATTATTCGGGGATGTAGCGGTAATCGGCATCGGGATAAAAATATTACTCGGCAAAACCCTCCGCGAGCCTTTGAAAGTGATTGGTCTGATTACCTGGGCGATGTGGATAGACCGCAATCTCACACTCATATTTCTGTGCACAGCGCCCGTATCTCTTTACGTCATCAGCAAACTCGGCAGGAAAATAAAGCGGGCGACCAAAAAAACACTCGCAACCTGGGCGGAAATGCTCGGCAAGCTGAAAGAGGCTCTGGGCACTGTCAAGGTAATAAAGGTCTATAATCAACAGAAATATGAAGGGACAAAGTTCGCGGAAATAAATCGCAGGCTCCTAAAACGACAGTTTAGAATTGCAAAGGTGGATTCGGCAACAGACCCTTTAATGGAAACACTCGGGATGATAGCAGGTTCTGCGGGACTGGTTTTCGGCGCACACTGGGTTTACAAAGGAACGATGCAGCCAAGCGATTTCTTTGCACTGCTTATCGCTCTTGGTGCCACGGCGGATTCGGTACGCAGGATGAGCGACGTATGGAACAAAATTCAACAGGCCAATGCCGCCGCCGAAAGAGTATATGCAGTCGTTGACCAACGACCGGAAATCGAAAGTCCGGACTCTTTTGAACTTGAGCCTATGAAAAGTAAAATCGAGTTCAGGGACATCGTATTTACATACCCCGGCTCCGAGACACCGGTATTAAAAGGAATCAATCTTTCGGTAGAAGCAGGACATAATGTTGCCATTGTCGGGCCAAACGGGTCGGGTAAAACAACACTGGCAAATCTGATTCCGAGATTTTATGACCCGGACGCCGGCCAGATATTGATTGATGACAAAGACATTCGAAGCGCTACACTATTTAGTCTGCGAAACCAGATTGGAATGGTTACCCAGGATATCGTAACATTCAACGATACGATAGCAGCAAACATCGCATACGGCAGGGCAAATGCCACCGAAGAAGAAATCATTGCCGCAGCTCAGCGTGCATTCGCACATGAATTTATTTCGCCATTGCCTAATGGCTATGACACAATCATCGGCGAACAGGGAGCAGGTCTTAGCGGCGGACAATTACAAAGAATTGTTATAGCCAGAGCAATTTTGAAGAACCCGGCAATTCTGATTTTCGACGAGGCAACAAGCCAGGTTGATGCCGACAGCGAAGCTAAAATTCACAAAGCAATCGAAGAAATAATGCAGGATAGAACCAGCTTTATAATAGCCCACAGGTTCAGCACTGTTATTACGGCAGACGTGATAGTAGTAATGGACGATGGCCGAATTATCGCTCAGGGTCAACACGATGAGCTTATACAGACTTGCCCACTATACCAGAGCTTGTACGAAACACAATTAGTAAAAGCGTAGTATAAAAATTTCGAATTCTACTCCGCTGGTAGAGCCAAACTACAAATTACAGGATATACCCCTTTGGCCTATAGTAGCCTTCCGAGCCGGAAAATTTTCACGTTCGTAACCAAAATTCATACTTTAACTTACAGTAAATTGCCTATCTTGCCGATTAAATTAGGAAAGGTCCGCTAAGGGCGTAAAGCTGGACCTTTTTATGGTTTTTCGCCCTTGGTTTCTATATGTATTAAAGTTCTTTAATGTTTTAAGGCTGAACCTATGCCAGAGCTTGCAAGGCAAAAAGTAGCACACGAGCTATTTACAAGATACCAGGACAATCCAATAATGACGCCGGAGGACTGGCCTTACCCGACAAACGCGGTCTTTAATCCTGCGGCAGCCAAGTTAAACTCGGAGGTACTTCTGTTGATACGCGTTGAGGATATGCGCGGCTTTTCACATTTGACCGTCGCACGCAGCGCCGATGGATTTACTAATTGGGAAATCGACCCTACACCAACTTTCGAGGCCGACCAAAGCTCCCGGGAGGAAAGGTGGGGACTGGAAGACCCTCGCATTGTCTGGCTCGAAGAACAAAAGCAGTTTGCTGTAACTTATGTTTCCTTTAGTGAGGGTGGTCCCGTAGTCTCACTGGCAATTACCAAGAATTTCAGGACATTTGCCCGTTTGGGTTCTCTGCTACCACCGGAGGACAAAGATGCCTGTCTTTTCCCACGCAGATTTAATGGACGATTCGCATTAATCCACCGACCTATTGTCCGAGGCGAAGCTCATATGTGGATAAGTTTTTCACCCGACCTAAAACACTGGGGTGACCATAGGCCCTTGATTAGAACAAGGCACGCTTACTGGGACGGGCACAGAGTCGGATTGGCCTGTCAACCGATAGAAACACCACATGGATGGATGTTATTCTATCATGGTGTCCGCAGTACTACAGCAGGAGCAATATACCGCGTCGGAATTGTGCTTCTGGATTTGAACTCACCGTGGAAGGTCCTGCGCCGAAGTGAAGAATGGGTAATGGGGCCAAGAGCGCCTTATGAGCGTATCGGAGATGTCAGCGATGTCGTGTTCCCAAGCGGAGTTGTCGTTCATAAAGAAACCAACCAGCTAAATCTTTATTATGGTGCAGCCGACTCCACTGTCGCTGTGGCAACAGCTAAGCTAAGTGAGTGTATAGATTATCTTTTATCCTGTCCGGAAGCTGAGGATTAAACCATCACCGGGCGATTGAGCATCACAACTCTTATTATCCACGTGCTCTCAGCCACGTTATTTGATATTAACTTGAGGTACAAGCGGCTCCCATTGTACTTTTGCAGCACCAAGCAGAGTTCCAGTCGCATAGGCCATGTCAACAAGCGCAATTTGATAATCGGTTAACGCAAGGATTTCTGCGCTTTGGGCATCGGCAAAATTCGTCTGGGCCTCAAGCACGTCCGTAGATGTCCCCAAGCCAAGCTCAAACTGGCGTTTTTCAGCCTCAAACAATCGACCATCCAAAATCGCCCTTTGCCTGCCGGCCAGGATACGCTGCCAGTTCGCTTCAAGCTGGTCAATAGCATTCAACACCTCAAGCTCAATAAGTGCTGCGCGATTTTCACGCGTGGCCAATCGCTGGCGGCGTTGATAAAATGCCTGGTTCAACCGGCTCTTTGCCGCCTCATTTCCCAACGGTACCACTAACTGCACACCAACGCGATGGTCTTCAAACCTCTTGTTGAAGAGTAAATCAAACGAATCGTCTCTCGAATCCCCAAGGCCGTTAACATTATATCTGTAATCCAGCGTCACCAGCGGTAAAGCCTGGTTGTGCATGTAATCGATGCTGCTTATATCTTCAGCGATTTGCAGCTCCAGCTCGAGCATCTCCATACGACTTTCAAGGGCTATTTCTACCAACTCCTTTTTAACCAGTTCATAACGCATAGGGTCAGGCTCAGTGGCAGGAATTAAAACGGTAGGTGTCTGCATATCAAGCCCCGCTTTATTAACCGTCCGCTTAAGTTCACGTTCCCGGTCCCGCAAATTATTTTCAGCTATGATAATAGCTTCAAGCTGTTGCGCAACACCGGCCTCTGTTCGGATAACCTCTACCTGTGATTTATCGCCTGCAGCAACGAATCGCTGAGCCTGCTCATGCAGAGTCTTGGCCAAATCGTACTGTTGTTTCCGCACTTGCAGCTCTCTTCTAGCCGCGTAAAGACGCCAGTAAACACGGTCCACTGCTGCAATGACCCGTATTACCTCGAGTTTAGTGCGGGCATCCGTTATCTGCCGTTCATACTCAGCAATTCGAATGGCGTGAGTATTGGCACGATTGCCGGCCCCTTGCAAAAGCGGCTGACTAATCGAGACTGAAAGGTCCGAGCCGAAAGCAGGGTCAAATACTGAGTAAATAGAGTCTGTTTTGGTACGGTTATCGGCCAAGTCAAATGTTACAGTTCCACCGGTCCGCAAAGGCACCTGAACACCAAGGTCCGTGTATAAATAATTCACCTTTGAACCGGAAATATCAAGAGTTGACGCGACAGGCGTATCCGTTTTGGAATATGTCGTGTTGGAAAAAAAAGCGGCCTCAAAAGCAGCCTGCTCTTCATCAACCCTCTCAGCCGCAATAGCAGGGCTCATAAGCTGTACCTTAAGGTCAAGGTTATTCTCCAGCGTCAGGGCCCGGCATTGCTCTAATGTAAGCTCAAGCTCTCCGAGGGGGGCTTCGTTAACATCAGGATAGTTAACGTCTTCAACTTCTGCTTCCTGAAGCTCAAGCGTTTCAATCTGTCGCAACTTTTCCGGCTCAATTGTAACTTCATAGAACCTCTCATTGCCCGGAAATGGCGTACAGCCGGGTGACAAAATTAGTGCAAATATGACAAAAACCACAAAATAACGTAATCTCAAAGTAAGTCTTTTATTCATGTCTAAGAGCCTCAATAGGGTCAAGTCTGGCGGCTTTAATCGCCGGAAACATTCCGAAAAATATACCCACCGAGCCGGCAAAAGCAAACGAAAGAGCTACCGCCCACAAAGGAATATAAGCCATATCAAGTTCAGCATTTGGGATGTTGCCTATGGCCATAGTCAAAAGCTGACCAAGACCAACTCCTACAAATCCACCCACAAAACACAGGACTATCGCTTCAATTAAAAATTGTGTGAGAATTGCGGATTTCTTAGCTCCGACCGCTTTGCGGAGCCCGATTTCCCTGGTCCGCTCCGAAACCGAAACAAGCATGATATTCATAATACCCACACCGCCAACCAGCAAAGAAACGCCCACAATGCCTCCGGCCACGAGCGTTACCATCATTGCTATTTTATTAAATGTCTCCAACGCGCTCTGGAGCGATTCAACCCGGAAAGTGTCGGGTTCGGCAGGCCTGATATTACGAGTGCGTCGAAGGAAAAATCTCATTTCAGCCTGTGCATCTTCCAGAACTTCGGCCGACTTACTCTCTGCAAAAGCCCAAATCCAGGGCTTTCGCAGTTTAAAAACCGTTCTAAACGGAATAAAAACCTCATAATACTCCCTGTCACTCTGGCCAAAATTTATTTCTGGCCGGCGTTCGATAACACCGACAATAACAAACGCATGATGACCTATACGAATCGTTTGACCAATACAATCACGTTCAAGGTGAAGTTTATTACGCAACTTAGGGTCAATCAGACATATCATCCGCTTTTGCATATCATCTATAACGGTAAATATTCTTCCAAGCACAACAGGCCTGCTCTCAATCTCATGATATGCAGGCTCTATGCCCTGAATGGAAACGTTTTCCGCAGAGTGTTCGCCATTTTGCGCCGTATATCTTCCCCCCCCTGCCAACCGGCTGAACCGTTCTACAGATGGGCAATGCTCGAGCAGACCCTCAAAGTGCTCCGGCAAAAATCGAAGCGTCCAATAATCTGCATGACGCAGAGGTCCGACATCCGGCCGGTCAACCTGAATCCACATTGTATTGGTACCAAAAGTTTCCACCTGTTTGAGAACTTTGGCTTTCAAGCCGGTAAGAGCGGCGATAACAGCAGTTACTGAAGCAACACCAATCACAATACCAATGGTAGTAAGCACCGACCTTGTCTTGTTGGCCCAGATTTGCCCCAGGGCAAGATAAACACTCTGATAAAATAAACGCAAAAAAGACAGAGATATGCGTATAAAAATAATAACGCTCTGATAAACAATACGGAAAAAGGATTTAGCCAGCCATGTCATAAAAAATTACCTCTGCTCCTCTTTGACATCATTTCATTTCGTACTGTTTTTGTATCCCGAATCCATTTTGGACGATAAGTCACT
Source organism: uncultured Pirellulales bacterium (assembly GCA_964546095.1). Lineage (GTDB taxonomy): Bacteria > Planctomycetota > Phycisphaerae > Sedimentisphaerales > Anaerobacaceae > NIOZ-UU13. The sequence goes on along the minus strand of CAZJIR010000114.1, from coordinate 1,060 downwards.
ACAGATATTTCCATCCTTCATACGAATTATTCGTTCGGCGTGACGAGCGACGTATTCTTCATGGGTCACTATGATAATCGTCTGGCCTTCCTGATGAAGCTGGTCAAATAGTTTGAGTATTCCCTCGCTGGTTTTACTATCGAGGTTGCCGGTCGGTTCATCTGCAAGCAAGATACTCGGTTTACAGACAAGCGCCCGGGCGATAGCCACGCGCTGTTTCTCACCTCCGGAAAGCTGATTTGGTTTATGTTTTATCCGGTCCCCTAATCCAACCCGTTCAAGGACATTCTTAGCACGCCTGCGCCGAGACCACCAGCCGTCCTTCGAATAAATTAAGGGCATCTCGACGTTCTTTAACGCATTTAATTGCCCAAGCAATTCAAATGACTGAAATACAAAACCGATTCGCTCATTACGAACCAGTGCTAATGCCGCGTCATTGATTTTCGTCGTGTCCTGCCCATCCAGCTCATAACTTCCCGAAGTAGCCCTGTCAAGACAACCCAGAACATTCATCAATGTGCTCTTGCCTGAGCCGGACGGCCCCATGACCGCAATGTATTCGTTTTCGCCAAGCTCAAGATTAATTCCATCAAGCGCATGGATTTTCTCTACTCCGACCCTGTAAATCCGCTTAACGTTATCCAACCGAATTATTAATCTTTTATTTGTCTGAATCATCTTCTTTTACATCGTTCGGCTCATTTGCATCTGCTTTGGCTTCAGCATCCTTCTTCTTCGCTTCTACTTCACGCTCATCCTGTACTTTCTGGTCGTGTTTGATATTCTGAAGTACTTTATAAGGCCCGACTACTATTTTGTCCTCTTCTGTAATGCCTGACTTTATAATAGTGTGAGTCAGGTCGCTTTGACCAATCTTCACGGGTGTTACTACGGCCTTACCATCCACAAAACGGTAAACAACCGTTGCATAAGTCTTACCTTTGTCTTCCTCAGATAAACTATCCCTAATCTCCAAAGGAAGATTTTCCACCTCCCGGCCGAGCACAGCCGGAGTCGGGACTTTAAGAATATCGGTGTGTTTGCGTGTTTCAATATC
>CAZJIR010000113.1:0-7637 GCA_964546095.1 uncultured Pirellulales bacterium | reverse complement strand
CCTACTTTTCTTAGGCGGGGAGCAGGAATGCACATACGAGATATGAATGCTTATTTCTGCCTTCGGTTCGCACTAACTTTATTCACTCCGCCACTTCGTGTCTTCGTGACGAGGTACGATGCTCATGCTGGCCTCAGGCAGCACTACTAATCGTCATCGAGCATCCAGAATCTAGTATCGGGAATCCGCTTTCCCTCGTCCATCGTACATCTTCCGTCCTCTGTCCTCCATCATCCATCTCCCTTCTCCAAAGATCTCCTCCTCCCAAGCCGCAACGTCCGATAATATTAAAGTTCCTCACGAATTTAAAATCACGATACATGTAGCACACCCGGCCAAGCCTTGAAGGAATCCACCATCAACAAACAAAAAACAACGAGTATCGCTTGTCTCGCCGTAGTGTTAACGAAGGCGGAAGCATCCGGAAGCGAAAACCTTTTTGATTGAACTTTGCGAATTAAATTGCTATAGTGAAAAAACATTATATTTCAACATAACTGGGTTTTGGCTACAATTATCTGCACATTTATTTGAAAATATGCTGTATGCCGAAGTAAAGCGGAAATCCGCCTATAGCGGACTCTCCGAGTATCGAGAATCGTGCATCGGCTGTCTCGCAGTAGCGTTAGCGAAGGCGGAAGGATAGAGTTTTAAGAAAGAATTTCATGGGTAAATTATTAGAACAACTTAACAGTCCGGCGGATGTGAAGAAGCTGCCTGTGCCACAGCTAAGGGAGCTGGCGGAGGAAATACGCCAGTTCATTCTCAGCTCGGTCAGTAAGACCGGCGGACATCTGGCGAGCAATCTCGGCGTAGTGGAATTGACATTGGCACTGCATTACGTATTTAATTTTAAAAAGGACAAGATGCTCTGGGACGTCGGCCATCAATGCTATACACATAAAATCATTACCGGCAGGAAAGATAAGTTTACGCATCTTCGTCACCCTGAAGGCGTAAGCGGCTTTCCCAATCCGGCCGAAAGCGAATATGACCAATTTGCCGTTGGGCATGCGGGGACCTCGATTGCCACGGCAATCGGAATGGCGATAGGCCAGAGCAAGCAGGGTAAGAACGATAAAATTGTAGCTATGGTTGGCGATGCAAGTATCGTTAACGGCATTTCCTTTGAGGCGCTCAATAATCTCGGACTTGTCAAAAGGCAATTACTAATCTTGCTGAATGATAACTCGATGGCGATAGATGCGACTGTTGGGGCGATGGCAAAGTACTTCTCCAAGGTTCGGCTTAGCCAGACCTATGAAGATTTGCGCAAGACTACCAGAAATATTCTTGAGCATACCCCTGTCATAGGCAGGAGTGTCGAGGAAGCGATTGAGAGGATTAAGAAAAGTATCAGGATGACTCTGCCGGCCAGCCAGATGTTCGAGAGTCTGAATATCCCATACTTTGGTCCTGTTGACGGCCATGATACTGGCTCGCTTATCCGATTGTTCGAGGCGTTGGCCGAGCTGAATCACCCTGCAATTCTGCATGTATATACGAAAAAGGGCAAAGGTTTCCAGCCGGCCGACCAGGGCCCCAGCAAATTTCATTCGACCGGCCCCTTCAAGATAAACGGAGATGCCGTTGAATCGACATCGGTGCCGAAGAAGCAAAGCTTTACCAATGCGTTCGGTGAACACCTGACAGAGCTGGCTGAAAAAGACGATAGAATTATTGCTATCACCTCCGCGATGTGCGACGGCACAGGTCTGGTCGAGTTCCGCAAAAAGTTCCCTGAGCGGTTCTACGATGTGGGTATTGCTGAAAGTGCGGCCGTGGATATTGCAGCCGGCCTGGCAAGGAGCGGCTTAAGGCCGGTGGTTTGCATATATTCGACATTTTTGCAGCGCAGCTTCGACCAGATATTCCAGGAGGTGGCCTTGCAGAGTCTGCCGGTGATTTTTTGCATTGACAGGGCAGGGATGGTTGGAACGGATGGGCCCACACATCACGGTTTGATGGACATCGGTTTTTTACGGATGATGCCGAATTTAGTGCTGACGGCGCCTGCAAATGCGCTCGAAATAAGGCTGGCTTTGGAATTTGCTCTTGGCCAGGACAACCCTGTTGTTATCAGGTATCCGAAAGATTCGGTTCCGGAGGAAAAGTTCCTTAAGGCCGCCTGTGCCAGGCCATACAAGCTGGGCAAAAGTGTGGTTGTCAAAAGGTCAAAAGATTCCGCTGTTGCAATTGTCAGCTACGGCAGTATCCTGACAGAAGCGTTGAAAGCTGCCGACTTATTAGCGGAAGAAGGCATTGCGGTTGATGTGATTAACGGCCGATTTGCCGCACCTGTTGATAACAAGATTGTTTCTCTGCTGAACAAGGGAAAGGGAGTAATTGCGGTAGAGGACCACGCAATTGCGTGCGGATTCGGCTCAGCGGTTCTCGAATTGGCCGCAGCGAGAGGTTATTTGCTAAAAGCTATCCGTTTACTCGGGGTACCCAGGAGATTTATTAAGCACGATTATCGGCCACATCAGCTTATGGAGGCGGGTATAAATGCCGATAAGATAGTAGAAACGGCCAAAGAAATGGCTCGTCGTGTTTAAACTCGATACCGGATGCTCGAGATACCTGCCGCCTTATCTTGTGCCTGCATTCGCGCAGTCGCATCTGTGACTGCGAAGCCGGCAGGCCAGCGCAGAGGCGGGCGAGGTGCGAATTATGAAATCTCTGCCAAAATTAGTGATTTTCGGCAACCCGAAAAAGAAAGGGGTTCGCGAGGCGATTGAGGAATTTATAGGCTTCGCGAAGAAAAAGTCCGAAATAGTAGCGAGTTGTAATATAGCGGACTGCAGGGAGGATATTTTACAGAAATGCGATTTTGCGGTGGTTTTCGGCGGCGATGGAAGCATTATCTCGACGGCAAGAAATGTTAGTAACGCATGCGTGCCGGTAATAGGCGTTAACGTCGGCAAGCTTGGTTTCTTAGCCGAGTTCAGTGTTGAGGAACTGAAGGATTTTTTCTACTGCGTGGTAAAAGGTACAGCCACAATAGAAAAGCGGATGATGTTGAGTTGTAAGGTTTTCGGCCCGGCGTTTGGAAAGAAACTTAAAGAGAAATTCGACTCGGCGGCTATTAATGATGTTTTTATTACGGCCGGGCCGCCTTTTAGAACGGTTGAGCTAAAAATATCGGTGAACGGCCAGTCGCTGGCAGGTTGTGTCAGTGACGGCTTGATAATTTCCACGCCGACAGGTTCAACTGCGTATAATCTCTCGGCAGGAGGGCCTATAGTGTCACCGAAGATGAATGCGATTGTTATTACGCCGATATGTCCTCATTCGCTGAGCTTTCGGCCGATTGTTATTAATGCCGAGAGTTCGGTGGAGGTTGTGGGGCTGCGGGTTAATGAAGGCACTACCATTTCTATCGATGGGCAGGTCTCGTTGAAGCTGTCAATCGATGATGTGGTGAAGGTGGAAAGGCAAAGCAGCGATTTTCTGATAGTGAATAATCCGCTTCGCAGCCAGTGGGATACGCTTGCCGAGAAACTTGGCTGGGCCGAGAAACCGAAATACAAATAAGGCCCTGATGTTTGATTTGAAAAAGCTGTTGTTAGTCACGAATGTATTTTGCGGACAGGGAGGCATTTAATATTATGAGGAACCAGCTGTTTATTATTACAGTGATGGCGGTGGTTACCGTTGTCTTTATGGTGCCAGGCCGCGCGGTGGAAAACTATGTAACGAGAAATCCGGCCGGTGCGGGCACTGTTCCTATGAGCAGTATCTACAATGGTCTGACCGGTACCCCCAACCCTATTGATGCGAGCGGTAATCTGGTGATTACCGGCAATGTTCGTCGCGGCGGACACTTCCGCGCTACTGTGCCTTACGAGTCAACCACGAGCTTCAGGGCCGACCTTGGTTCGTCGTCGCTCAGCTCTTTTCTGAGAGATTCGGCCGGGGCGGAAGACGTTGGCCGGTATGCCGATGCGTACAGGGTTCAGCCGTATTATTTACGGTCGAGAACGGTAGCTACCACAAGACCAGGCTATTCCGGCGTTTTCAGGCCGACAGATACGAAGATTAATAATCGTACGCTCCCGAGTAGAAACTTCGTTGGAATGAATGGGACAACCTCCGGGGAGCAGCAGACGTTTTTCGGACTGAATACTTCCACGCAGGCAGATAATTCACGGGAATTATCCGACCTGGGATTGCAGGCTGTGCAGACGCAATACAGTACATCGGCACAAAAGCCAAAAATTGTAAGCAGCTTACGGGAATTACAAATGCTTACCCGGTCACAAGAAGATGCATCTTCGCAAGACCGACAATTAATGGTCGAAAGGTATCGGCAGCAGACACAAGACGTAGAGAATGTATATGGTCGAGAGTCGAAGGTTCCTGGTTTAGATGGCGAGCAGGACATAGCTCAGATTTATAATCCTCTGGAACAGTTTAAGCGGAGTCAGGCAAGGGAAGGGGTTCAACAGAATAAGCCCGGTTTCCGGAGTGAAGAACTTGATGTTTCGACAGTAGTTGGCGAATCTAATCGAATTATGCGCGAGCTTCAGGCCCAGAGGCGAGAGGAAACAGACGGCGATAATGAACAGGCCGGATACGAATCGGTGATTATGCCCGGACAGGTTTACCAATTCCAAAGCGATAGCTGGGACAGCAGCTTTACACAGGAAAAACAGGCGGAATCCAAATCCGGGCAGTGTAATATACCATCGCGGTACGAGATGAGTTCATACTTACCCGATACGGAACAGGGACAGGAACAAGGTGACGTTCTTAAGCAGTTAAGACAGCAGCTCGATGATTTAACTAAATCTATTGAAGCACGTATGAAATCCGAAGAGGGTGAATCCGATCAGAAAGCAACGACTAAAGCAGGTGCGTATGATTATCGCCGAGTTCCGGGGTCTGATGTGGCCGGTCTTGAATTTCCCCAAACACAGGGCCAAAGTTATCAGGGCAAACAAAATCCTTTGGATGAGCTGAATAAGCTCTCAGAAACCAAGATATCCTCAATGGCCAGGGAAATCAGAGGCAGACACAGCCCTGAATCTTTCTCACAGGCCAAGTTCAAACAACACATCCGTGCGGCGGAAAATTATCTCATGGCCGGCCGGTACTATCGCGCTGCTGACAGTTTTTCTTTGGCATCTATTTATAAGATGGACGACCCTTTGTGTTTTGCGGGCAGGGGACACGCGCTATTTGCCGCTGGCGAGTATATCAGCAGCGCGCTGTTTCTTTCCAGGGCGCTCGAAATTGCTCCTGAATATATTCAGGCCGACATCGACCTTGTTACTATGCTGGGCGGCGCCGAAAAGTTAGAAAGCAGGCTCGCAGATGTTAAGCGATGGTCGGGCAAAAACAGCTCAGGTAAATTGCAGTTCCTCCTGGGCTATGTCTATTACCGAACAGGCAAATTAGAGCAGGCGAAGCGGGCCATCGATATAGCCTATGAAAAAATGCCGGACTCGAAGGCTGTGGGAGTAGTCAAAAAAGCTATCGAAATGCGATAGTCCGTCTAAAGCCGGATAAACTCCAGAAGGAAAGATTAAAGCCAACAGTGCAAAATTGAGGAATCGCCGCGAGATGGCCTTTTTGGAGAGGGAGGATTTTCACCTCAAAACAAAAACTCGCCCTTGACATATTTCCACAATTTATATATCCTGCCCATTAATATTAGAAGCAGATGCTTACAGAGCAAAGTAAAAGTTAAAATTCAAAATTAAGTAAAGAGATACAGGTCATTTTCAGATAAGGAGAAACCAAGATGGGCGATAAGGGAAAAAAAGATAAAGGCAAAAGGGAACACCAGAAAAAGGCCAAGCTTACTCCAAAGGAAAAACGAAAACAGAAAAAAGATAAGAAGGATAAATAGTAGGTAACTAAAGGCACAAAGTTACGTCCCGTTCCGTCTAAAGCCGGATTCTGCCTAAAATCGCAGACCAGGCTTTCGGATTGAGATATTTTGTTTGACAAAGCTCAATAATGTGGTAGAATAGTAAAAACGCATAAGATTAGAAACTCTTTAAGCTGCAAAGGAAGATAACTAACTTTTGCAGCTTTTTTTTGTTCGCCGCTCTATTTACAGGAGTAACTATGGGAAAAGTACTAAAGACCTCGGCTAGTGACAGGATATGTATGTTTCCGGGCTGCAAGCAAATCTTGAGTATCTATAACCATGAAATATACTGTCATGTACATCGCGAACAGATGGCTAATAAGGATAAACTCAAAACTGCATATCATCATTTCGTAGGAAACAAATAATAGCGATATTACCCAGCACCTTTCTGAACGATTTGTGCAGAGGGAAATTTAGCGGATTTGAACTGTCATTCCTGCAAAACCTTGAATCCCTAAATTATTAATAATCATTTATCATTAATCATTTTAAAAGGTTGTCCTCTTTCGCCATAACGTAAACCTCCTTCTTATCTCGTATTAGTTCAGAGAATTATAGCATATATCCAACACAACGAAAAAGACTAACTTTACAAATCGCAGGAATGACTGTGGGCAATGGGATTTGACCGGAGTAGATTCGAAATGTATAATTATTGTCCGGTAAAGTTAAATAAAGAAACTAAGGATATGAGGGATAAAGGCTGATTAACAATATCTCACGAAAACTTAAGATGCGATGCGTTCTGTTTGGTCTGTCTTTCGGTTTTTGTGGATTAGTATGGATTCTGAATAGTCATAGAGCTAATTTGCCGAATATTTACTATCACGTACCTCTTGCAGTGGCTTTTGGTGCCTGGCTTGCTGTTGTTAATGCTGACTTCCGGGAGCATAACAATCCTTATTTTATTATTGTTACTCTTTTTTCTTTGATAATTGTCGCCGGCAGAATCTTTCTGGATTGGCCTGTTTCCGGACACGGTGTTTTTGGTGCTCTCATTGCTGTTTTAGGCTCTTGGTTTTGGCTTCGCTTGTTTGCGGCTGCTATAATATTACAGGCTTTTCTTACCAAATTGATTATGGATACCGAACCGCTGTCTGTATTCTATGGTGCATTAGTGGGCCTTGCACTTGCAGGCATTACGTACTTGATTAGTAAAAGATTCTTTACTCAAACTAAATAGGCACCCCCAGGGTGGACCATAGTGGAGACACAAAGGGGCAGTAGCTAAATCTATTAAAGTAGTTGCCCGAAGGGCCTCATTACTTTTGCCTTTTTACTTTTGAATTTCTCTACCCTATCCCCTAAACCCTGTAGTGCGTCCTCCAGCTATATCTCATACAAAACAAAATAATTATAGCATATATCCAACACCACGAAAAAGACTAACTTTGCGGAGCGCAGGAATGAGAATAGTCCTTGACAAATCGACATTTATCTATATCTTGTCAGTGAAGCAACAGCGGTTGTGATTCCTGAGAACGATTAGAAGTTCGAGATATTATGCGGAAATGATATATACATACTTAAATGAAAAGGAATACTAAATATCTCGTTAACAGTCTTGTTGCCGTTGTTACCGTAATTGCATTGGCAATTTCCTTCTATTGCCTGAACTTATCAAAGATTAGACTCCGGCAACATATGGGCGTTTCTTTCTTTGAATTTGTTGAAGACTTAAAATATTCAAGCTCAGAGCGACGAGGTTTTTCATCATATTATTTTACATTCAAACAAGTTGACTCAAGCCCAC
>CAZJIR010000112.1:0-7654 GCA_964546095.1 uncultured Pirellulales bacterium | reverse complement strand
GCGATTCCTGTATGTTGTCCATCTTTTGCAGGCAGAGTGACTTTATCATCCAGGCTACGGCCGATTTTGGACAGACCTTCAGCATGTTTCTCGAATACGACAAAGCCCCCTCCGTTCTGCCGGTTAGTATCAGCTTAGAGCAAAAAGAGAATATTTCTTTCTCGGTTCTTTTCCTCAGGTCAAGAAGGGCCGGATTTCCCGGCAGGATAGCCAGTCCGTCCATGCAGTAGCTTAATTTATCCGAGAGGTTTCCTGTGCCGTTTGACATCAGCAGATAACTCGAGGCGTTATGGACCCGTTCGTAGTCCGAGAGCCACTTTTCCTTTTCTTCTTTGCTGAATCCCTTCCAGTCGATATGTTCGTAAACAGAGTTGTTTCTTACACAGGAAATAAATCTCCGGAACGCTGAGTAACCGGCCGCCTTGTTGTCTGTTGTAAATTCAATAAAGGGCCGAAAGTCACTGTTTATGGAGAAGCCTTTGAAAGAATGTCTCAAGTCGTTTTCGTCGCCAATATAGCAGCTTAGCACATCCATATTGTTATTTATGTTTATTTCGGAAAGGCTTCCACGCACGCCGTCTTTAGACAGCTCACGCTTTATGTGCTTTGGTGAAAAGTACTGTGGCTGTTCAGAGCCAATCACGAGAAAGTACTGAGCCGGGTCGGGAGTCATGTACCATATCGTGACGTGCGGAAAAACTTCCATCATTGTGCCGATTATGCTGTTTAGCACGGACATCGGCTCTACGTTGTGCGTGGGTATCCAGGAAATAAACAGCCCATTCTCATCGAGCCGTTCTTTGGCATCTTCAAAATATTCTTTGGCATAAAGAGAAGAATTCTCTGCAAAGTGCTTCGGGTGGATGGAGTCATTGACTATCGTGTCATATTTTGTGTTTGTCAGATGGATATAATTTTTCGCATCCATGTAAATCATACCTATCTCGTCGTTCAGTCTGTCACCAAGGTTAATGTGCCTGAAAAATCTCGAAGAAAGGTCCACTATCTCCGGTGCAATCTCGACACAGTCGGCCCTTTCAAGTTTATGAAGAGCCATACAGGCGGTGCTTTCGCCCGAGCCGAATCCGACGGACAGGACTTTTTTCGCTTTGCTGTTCAGCAAAACTCCAAAATGCCCCAGCATCTTCTGGTCGCTGCGCCAAAAATAAGTATCACCTGCCACTCTCTGACCCGATGTATAGAGATACAAAGTGTCTTCTGCCGGGTCTCTGTATAACGAGACTGTTGTGGAAACACCTTCCCGGACAGCCAGAAGCTCAAGCTGTTCCGGGAGCATCGGATTGCTTTTCACGATGGTATCGAACAAATCGGAAGGCATTTTCACGGTGATTAGCGTAAGCAGAGCGGCTGCTGTTACAAGTCCGAATCGCTTTGCAGGCCCGGAGTTTCGGGCAAATGACAGCCAGATAATCCCTGCAATCCACACACCCGCCAGACCGAGAAGTGAGATTGTAATTTGAAGTCCAAGCAATGGTAGAAGAACAAAACCGGTTACAATCCCGCCCGTCACGGCCCCTATCGTATTTGCACCGTAGGCCATTCCTGTTGAACGTCCTACCTTATGCGTATGATTGGCCCAGGCCTGCAATGCTATCGGGAAGCCTGTTCCCATAATTATGGCCGGTAACAAAAACAAGAACGCGCTTTGCACGAGCGGCTTAATCATATAGGTCGAAAACGGGACAATCATATTTGCCAGTTCGACTTCCCGCTCGATGTCCGGCAAAACCTTCGACGTCCATACTATCAGTAATGGCAAATAAAATATGCCGCATATCCCCAGCATATAAAGTGTGACTGCAAAACCTTTGGCGGGACACTTCAATTCTTTAACCAGTCCGCTGCCTATGCCTGCACCAATGACATTTCCCAGTAGATAAACGGTAAGCACAGATGAGAATACGTAGGTATACCCGCTGAGCAGGTGTATAATACTCCGCATCCAAAGCAGTTCGTAACCTATGCTTATTGCGCCGCTCAGGAAAAAGGCGATAGCCAATACATACAGTTTGCCATTGGACGCTTTGCTTAAGGCAGGCTTGGCGCTCATCACATGAATTTCTTTGCCCTGTTCTTCAATTGTGGTCTCGGAAGACCGAGATAAAAACCATCCGCCGAAAGCCACAAAAAGATTGAGCATCGCTGCTGTGTATAATGTGCCCATGACGCCGAAAAGGCGGAGCAAAACGAATCCTGCCAAGAAACAGCCTATGGCCGCCCCAAAAGTGTTCAGAGCGTAAAGTCTGCCGACCAGGCGGCCAGTTTCCTTTTCGAGCGAGGTAACGAATCTAGCCAGAAGCGGCAGTGTACTGCCCATAAGCATTGAGGGTACGAGCAGAATCAACCCCGATACTATTATCTGGACTACCAGTAGCTCTCTATGTGTAGGGTCGAATGAACGATAGAACCAAACGTAGATTTTATCTGCGATTTTCAGCCCCCATGGCAGGGACAAAGCGGATATGGTAATGAGGGTTTCCAGTAAGGCATATAATTGCAGTCGCTTCCTGATGCCGTCTGAATACCGACTCATGATGAGAGCACCCAGTGCCAGCCCACCCATAAATGTCGATACTACAATGCTCGATGCATAAACTGTATTACCGAGCGTCAGCTTTAGAAGCCGTACCCATACCACTTCGTCTATCAGAGAACATGCCCCGGAAGCGAAATATATCAGCATCAGCCAGTTAATGCCTGCTCGTTTGTATATGGCCGGGGTGTCGCTCTTTGGTGACGAATCGCCTTTCGGAGTCTGGTTTGTTCCGAGCCTCTCGGTTTCACTGCTAACTGTGTCCTCGGTAAATGTCTCATCAACAGTCATTCTTGACATTTCCAATACTCCCTAAAAGTCCATGTGCGTGAGTCAGCTCAAACGCCCGCCGGACATATGTCCGGGCGAATTTCTATGAATCCTATTTTTCGCTCAAAAACGGTCGGTTCACGCAAATTCACACGCAAAAGCTCGTTATCGACGGAGAACTCCGCGCGGTCGCGCCATTACATGTTCAGGACTGCTTTTAGCTCAATTGTGTGAGCTATTGCTTTGGCGGGCAGGTTTAAGATATGAAATTAAGAGGGCAAATATGATAACGACTTAAGTTATAATAAGTCTTTTATAAGCCTGCCTGTCGGCCATTTTTTCTTTGTTGGCGCAAATCCTGCGCGTAAAAACTTTTCTCCAATTAATATCGAAAGCCAAAGTATAAAAGAACCTTATCTTTGGCAGGCAGGTTTAAGATATGATAACAAGAAGCAGATATGATTATGACTTAAAATATAATATAATAGCCTGTTAGAGCCTACCTGCATCTACTATTCTTATACGATCACAAATCTTCCTTGTCAAGAAAATTTCGTCAAATGTCACCTATTTTCTTTAAAATTTATACTATTTTTTTGATATTCGCATTTTTAGCCTTTAACCGCAGGTACAAATAAGATGTTTTTTGCGTATTTTAAGTAATTTTTCGCTATAATATCCGGTTGATAACAAGTGTTATTCGAATTGAAGCAGCTATACATCACAAGCATTATTTTTTAGTTTATTCAATATGGGTCAACCCGGAGTTATTTCCCTGGATGTTGCCCGGCCTATTGATGAAACAGCGGTTGGGCCCAAAGCTACGAGTATAATTCGCCTTAGCCGGCTTGGTTTTGCAGCCCCTGCCGGTTTCTGTATCACCGGAACGGCTTTCCGAGAGCATTTAGAGCAGAATAACCTCACCGCCCGTATTAAATCGGATTTAGATAAACTCACAAAAACTGGGCCTGGGTTCAAAACGGAAATTCTGTCATCTCTGCGGCAGGCCATTATCAATGTCCCGCTAATCCCGGAGATTCAACAGGAAATAGAAAAGCATTACAGAACTCTCAACGCAGACCGCGTCGCAGTCCGCTCATCATGTATTGCTGAAGACCTGCCGGGCCATTCTTTCGCCGGCCAGTATGACACCTATCTGGGCATAGCCAATTTGAAAGATTGTATTGAAGCCGTCAAAAAATGCTGGGCCTCACTGTGGACACTGCGAGCCTATGAATATCGAGAGAGAAATGGCTTCGACCATCTTAAAATAAATATGGCTGTAATTGTCCAGTCACTGATTCCTGCAGATACCTCCGGTGTTGTCTTTACGGCAGACCCTGTTACAGGCCGACGCGCCAGTATTGTAATCGAGGCCTGCTTCGGCCTGGGAGAAGCCCTTGTTTCAGGGAAGGTGACACCTGACAGGTTTGTAGTTGATAAAAAGAAACTCAAACTCCTTTCTTCCACGATATCAAATAAAAAAATTGAGGGCGTGCTTGATGCAGATGGAACAGTTAAAGAAAACGCCCTCTTAAATGAAAAGTCAAATTCCTCGTCGCTGGACAAAAAGCAAATAAAACAACTGACGAAGCTCGCAAAAAAAATCGAGGCCGAGTTTGGCTGTCCACAGGACATCGAGTGGGCAATTTGTAAAAAGGAAATCTATTTGCTCCAATCGAGACCGATTACTGCTCTGCCGCCTGAAAAGTCTTGGGAGGACCGCCAGATATGGTGTAATAATCCCGCAAAAGAAGTCATCCCTGATGTCGTCACTCCGGCTACATCTTCGGTGATTGAAAGAATGTTGGATGATTTCATCGGCCCAGTCTTCCGCTCGCTGTGTATGGACCGTGGTAACCATCCTATCTATGGTTTGGTCGCCGGGCGGCTTTACTTTAATGCAAATATCTGGGGCGCTGTGTTCAGGGACATACCCGGCGCTAAAAGTTTAGATTTTATGAGTATGACAGGTAGTCATAAAGGCTTACAACAGGTCGTTGAGAGACTCCAGACCGCCTCAGACGAAGACCTGCCAAACTTAAAATTCAGGCGATTTCGCTTCTTTTTGAAAATTCCCCTTATCATCATCAGGGCACTTCGCAGTACTCCCGAGAGAGGCAGGCGCATCCTTACTAAAGTAGAAGCCAGAAACGAAGAGTGGGCGCGCTTAGATGTAACAATCTTATCGACGGAACAAATCATAATACACATTCAAGAGCTTATTGTGGATTTTAGCGGGTTGTTGGGGCATGTGCTGTACTTATTCAGTGTCCTGGCGGCACTTCCTGTTCTTGATATGGTATGCACAAGATGGTTTTCAGATAGCAGTATAAATACTGGAGAGCTCCTCGCAGGTCTCGGCGACATGGCCGATGCAGTCGCTGGTCTGGACCTTTGGCGATTGGCTGTCGCTGCTGACGCAAGTGCAGAGGTTAAAGATTTGATACTTTCAAATGACGACTGGGGCGAGATTGAAAGTACACTTTCTCAGAACGATTCAGGCAGGGAGTTTTTGAAGAATTGGAGTAAGTTTATGGCCCGACACGGCCACCATTGCCGGGGTGAGATAGAGCTGTATAATCAACGCTGGTTTGAAAAACCGGATTATATCTTAAAACTCGTACGCAGCTATATCAATCAGATAGGTAAAATAGACCCGGTTCAAAACCACACCGAGCATGCACAGCAGCGTTGTCAACTGGAACAACAGTGTCACCGGCAACTCGGGAACCCTATAAAGCGAATGATATTTAATCATCTTCTTATTCGTTTCCAGAAAGGTTCTGTCTTTCGCGAAAACGTTAAAAGCGAAGTTATAAAGCTGTTAACAACGATGCGAAAAATGCTTATTGAGCTTGGTAAAAGACTCAGTGAAAAAGGAGTTCTCGAAAATCAGGATGATATCTTCTTTTTACAACTCGAAGAGATTGCACCGGTAACACAGGGTAAAGCAGATTTTGATATCCATCAAGTCGTTACCGCTCGGCGTGCCCAGTATGATAAGAATAGTTTGATAACACCGCCTGATGCTGTTTTTGGCAAATTCGACCCCGAAAATTTCACCCCTGATATTTGGGATGAGCAGATGGAACTATTGAACGGCCTGGCGGTCAGCCTGGGCGTAGCGACAGGAAAGGCCAGAGTGATTCTTAGAGCAGATACGGAAGAACAACTCTTAGCCGGTGAAATTCTGGTGGCGCCGTTCACAGACCCCGGCTGGACACCATATTTTGTGACTGCCGCAGCAATAGTTATGGACCAGGGCGGCGTAATATCTCACGGAAGTATTGTGGCCAGAGAGTACGGCATCCCCGCCGTGGTCAATGTGGAAATCGGCACCAAAACCATCAAGACCGGCCAGACGATACAGGTGGACGGAAACAGCGGAGTGGTCAAGATACTTCAATAAACTGCAACATCTGTTGATATTTGGTTTACTTGAGCAGCCACTGATGAATAAATGCTGCGACGAGCCAGACTGCAAAGCTTGCGCAAAGTACAATCCACAAAGACAGCCGCTTGTGAAAGCATAAAAAAGCCACAAGAAAAAACAAAATGGTTGGCAATATCCCCCACAATGCGCCTTTTGTATACTCTGTCATTAAATTAAAATTACCGGGATTATCAAGGTAAAGCCAGATTAGCACGATAAGTCCGGTCAAAGGCATGACGGCAATCAGACCTGCCAGCGTCGGCAGCCTGCGCCCTACCTGCGTACAGACGGTAATAATACATAAACTAATTAAAAGCTTGATAACGAACCGCATAGCAACCGTTCTGGTCTCGACACAGGCAAAGCACTGAGAGTCCGCAACTGATACGGGGCAATTTCATATCCCGTAAAAGACTTTCCTATGATCCCTTACTTAATGAATCGGATACTCAACGGGTAGCGATAAGCTTCGCCACGACTGGCCTTGATTGTAGCAATGACACAAAAAATCAGATCCACAACCCATACTGCCGGCATCAGAACAAATCCTATGCAGATAAAAGTCAGCAAACCTGAAACTATCATCGCAATCAGCACTGTGATTTGGAAATTCAGTGCCTCCTTACCCTGGTCATTAACAAATGGGGCGTCATCTTTCTTGATAAGCCAGATGATTAGTGGCCCTAAGAAGCCGGTAAAGATAGCCAGCAGGTGACATAACATTGCCATGTTTATGGCATCTTTGCTGATTTGGGGTGGCTCTGTGCCGACGGGCTGTTCGGTACTGACATTTTGCTCGGCAGGAATTTTGCCTTCGGGCGTTTCTGTTGGTTCTGGTGTTTCGTTAGTCTTTGCCATAGTCCAGCTCCCTTCTATATATCGTTTATTTTGTTTTGACAAACTATTTGTTTTCTAACAAAGGTTGATTAAAAGGTCAAGTGTAATAATTTTTTAGATAGGGCGTATAAAGGACATTATATACCTCTGCGTATGGTAAGGTTCATGGCCGAAAGTCGTCGGAGGTTGGGCGAAGGTTGTGATAGGGCCGAGTCGACGAAGAGAATAACAAAAGTAATTATGCATCAGGGGGATTTGCTAATGGAGCCAATGGGATTCGAACCCACGACCTCTTGCATGCCATGCAAGCGCTCTCCCATCTGAGCTATGGCCCCGGATAGGAATAATATTAACGTGGATAGCCTACGTTGGCAAGTAAATTCTTCACCTGTGTACTCTGCTCTAAAGTCAGCTTTTAAGACGGATAATTGTCTTTTGTATGCAGCTGAATTATAATGTCCGGCAAGAACCTCTTATGTGAATGAGCGTATTATAGGCTGTCGAAAGGATAATATTAAGAGTTTTGATTAAAAGACAAAGAATATTCGTAACAGGCA
>CAZJIR010000111.1:0-7695 GCA_964546095.1 uncultured Pirellulales bacterium | reverse complement strand
ATCAAAGGTATCCCGTAAAAATACACCACCACCGTACACTCCACCACCACTGCTACCGGCTAAAACAGCCAGATTGCTGATGAAGTCACTGTCATAAATTTCGAGTGAACAATCAGACCTACAGAATAATCCAGCACCATCAAGACCGGAAGAATTATCAATGTAATTACAGTCATTAACCTGTATATAGCAGAAATCATCGAAGCATTGGCCGCCCCCACGCCCCGAGGAGCCAGCCAGATTGCCGATGAATTCACAGTGATTGAGTACAACCTCACACTCACTCTTGTAATCTTCGCCACCGCCGTCTTGGCCGTAACCACCGTCATATTGCCTCGAAGCATTGTAGCTTATCGTGCAGTCGGTGAGTTCTACTTTGCAGCCGGATTCGTAGTAATTAGCACCTCCGAAGCTCGTAGTGAAACTAAAAAGAAAGCCACCATCTCCGCCATCGCCACCAGCTCCGCCACCGTCGCCGCCTTCGCCTCCGATACCGCCGGTACCAGGCTCGACATTTGGTTGATTCGGCTCATCTTCTTCGTCTTGTGCACCTGCTCCGCCATCTTCTTCCTCAGGAATTATAACTGTTGTTGATATGTCGTAGCCGCCTGAGCCGCCATCTCCACCATTGCCGCCATTGCCGCCCGGGGCATCTCCTACGCCGTCGCCACCGATGCCGCCGTTGCCGCCGTCACCACCACCAAAAGAAATATAGGGAACGACCGTTACAGTCGAGTTTTCACTGATAATGGTATCCGAGATTTCAACCTCGCAACCCTCGCTGTAGTATATTGCTCCGGCCCATGACCTTGTGCCATTGAAACCCATCTCACCACCGATACCGCCATTACCACCGTTGCCACCTGGGCTTTCTGCACCTGCTTCACCGGCTTCGCCGCCTGGGTCACCACTGCCACCGTCACCACCATCTCCAGCTTCAGCACCGGCTCCAGCATTACCAGCATTGCCACCATCTCCTCCGTAGTTGCCCATGCCCTGTCGTGTTAAACAGTTCAGAATCCTGCTATATCGTATCGTAGGACGGCAATTAGGACCGAAATATATCGCTCCGCCTAAAGCTTCGCCACCATCGCCGCCTTTTCCACCGTCACCGCCGGCTCCGCCATCGCCGCCTATTCCGCCATCGCCGCCGGCTCCGCCGTTGCCACCTGCGCCATCGGTCCCGTCGTTTGCACCATCCTGGCCATCCTGACCATCCTGACCATCCTGACCATCCTGGCCATCCTGACCATTCTGACCATCCTGACCGGCACCACCAAAACCACCGTTTCCACCGATGGCATAACAACCTTCAATCGTACAATACTGGATAATCGGCGCGCTGTTAGCATCGAAGTACATCGCACCACCATAGGCGACGCCACCATTTCCACCTGGAAAGCCGGGCTGGCCGTAAGCGCCTGCTGCTCCAGGTTCACCTGGTGCACCAGGCTCACCGGGTTCACCAGGCTCACCATTTTCCGCTGGTGCATTGGGGTCGTCCGAGTCCGCCGGCGCTTCCAAGGCAGGTAATGGGTCAAGGGGGTCCAACGCATCAAGAGCATCCGGAGCGTCCGGGGGCGCGTCAAATATAAAACCAGCATCCTCACCTTTCCCACCATGTGCAATACAATCCTGGATGATCAAATGAGATAAAGTCGGGCTGCTGCCATTCAGGCAGATTATTGCTCCGCCGAGTGCATCCGCACCATGTTCACCGACGCCACTAAAATCATCCGTGTCACCCCGGGGATCCAAATCTAAATCAATCGGAAGTCCATTACCCTGGATTGTAAAGCCATCCACGACAGAATCGTTGCCTTCGCCACTCCAGAAAAGAAAAGCGGGTCTGGATTCCGGGCAATAAATAATCGTAGCAGCAACAGTACATGGGTCATCCGGATGTTCGCTGGCTAAGGTAATCGCTTTACCCTCAAAATCAATTAAGTCGTAATAAATACCAGCCGAAACAATGACTTTGTCTCCGTGATCATAAGCAGCGCTGATTGCATCCGGGATGGTTGTGTATTGCCCCGGCACATGCAGATTCGTTGGTTGCCGGAACTGGACCGTAATATCCTTATCTGAGTCCATTGTTACAGCATTTATGCTGGACCAGGATGTATCATCATCAGTCCCTGTCCATCTATCAACAATATATGACTGGTCAGGTGATGCAATAAGCGGCACCAATGTGCCCTCCGGATAATATTCACCTCTCCTATGATAGGGTAAAATTTCTCCTCGGCCACCGATAACTTGTGTGCGCAGTTGATATAAAGGAACCTCTTCAAACTCAATTGTAACGCTGGCATCAGAAACCACGGTAACGGTATTGCTTGTCCCCTTCGATGAATCATCATCGGTTCCGGTCCACGCTTTGACTCGATAACCCGTGTCGGGGTACGCTCTTAATTGCACCACTTCGTACTGCCGATATAAACCACTGCTGGGTTCGACAAAACCATGAGCAAGGTTCGGGTCAATAGTCCTGTTTCGACTATCTACTACATCAACATTTAACTGAAAGAGTCTCGCCTCCACAATCGGGTAGTGAGCACCTATGTCAACAACACCGACATCGGCAATACTATCTGTTCTTGTCGTAAAAGTATCTACGAGGCTAACATCCGTATCCGGGTTACCGGCATCAACACAAGGACTATCGATTAGCTGTCCAGCTGCAGTTTGTTGTAGATAGTAACTGCCAAGCGGACCTTCTACAAATAGTGGGTCCGAATTAATGTTGCCCAAACCCCTGTCATTATCCTCTATAAAGGAGTATGTAGCAGAACAGTTATACAGGTCATCACCATTACCCCACAGGATACAGTTTGAAATTACCGGCGAAGAATCACCATGAGCAAAGATGCCACCGTCTTTTGAAGCGTCGGGTTCGTCAATAACAACAGTGCAGTTGGTTATTGTCGGCGATGAATTATCCAAATCAATTCCACCGCTCCCGTAAACCGCTAAATTATTCGAAAAAATACAGTTGAAAATGGTCGGATTTGAATAGTAGCACGCAATCCCACCGCCAACGTTATCTGCGAAATTATCGCTAATAACACAGTTGCTAATCATAGGTGACGACCGCTCGCAATTGATTCCACCACCTATGCCGGTGTTTGAAGAGGTTTGGTTGAAAGTAATAGTACAGTTTTTAATAGTCGGTGAACCGTCGGTACAATCAATTCCCCCACCATAGTAATTTGCGAAATTATCTTCAATTATACAGTC
Source organism: uncultured Pirellulales bacterium (assembly GCA_964546095.1). GTDB lineage: Bacteria > Planctomycetota > Phycisphaerae > Sedimentisphaerales > Anaerobacaceae > NIOZ-UU13. The sequence goes on along the minus strand of CAZJIR010000111.1, from coordinate 4,455 downwards.
CGTAATTGTCGGCGATGCTCCGTCGCATCGGATGCCACCTCCGTATTCAGCATTTCCCGAACTTATGGTGAAACCCATCAAAATAGTATCGGGCCCCTCACCGTTTTGGAACGTAACCACAGAATCTCCAAACGACAGACCGGAAATAAATGTACTTTCCGGACTGATATTCGGGTCGTTTGGGTCGCTGATATTACCGCTGCGAAGCGTTATCGCCTTGCCCCTGAAGTCAATTATCTCGTTGAAAAGAGAATCGGCTTCAGCAATCAGTACATCGCCATCGTTTGCATCGTCTATAGCGGCCTGGATTGTTGAGTAAAGATTGTTAGGGTCACTGGGGTCATCTTTGCTGTTAAGAACTTGTCCAGGTGGCCCACTTGGGACTTGAGTTAAGGCATTGTATAGATTAATACGCCCACCAGATAGACAAAGCCGGGGCGATGATAACGATGATAAGGGGTCAACCGTATTCAGGAGGAGGCCTTTTACAATTTGGTATGGCAATGTCGGATATTGAGCCCAAATCAGTGCACAAGCACCTGATACATACGGAGCGGCTATCGATGTGCCGCTTAATGTTGTGTAATCAGTATTTACACCATAAATATCCATCGCAAAAGTCTGATATGTTGGAGACGTACTCAGAATATCCGTACCAGGTTCGGCAACATCGACTGAAGCAGCTCCATAATTGGAGAAATCCGAAATCTGGCCATCGTGGTCTGTTGACATTACAGAAATGATATTATTCAGGCCAAAGCTTGCAGGATAGATAGGATTCACATCATTATCGTTGCCATAATCATTACCCGCCGCAGCCACTAAAAGCAGTTCGGCATCTCCGGCATCCTTGATAGCATCATAAAGAGACTGCGAATAAAAGTCACCACCCCATGAGGCGTTTATCACTTTGGCACCATTATCAATGGCATATTCAATAGCTTCAACCGCTTCGCTAATAAATACCTCAGGCTCGATTAGATAATCATCAGCGAAGACTTTCAAAGCCATCAGCTTGATGTTCCCGACAACATCCTGGTTGTTATTGCCAACCGCACTGATGTTTCCCGCTACGTGAGTACCGTGAAAAAAGGAATCACAGGGGTCACTGTCATCATCATCCAAATCATTTGAAACAGCACCGGCAAAATCATAACCGTAAATATCGTCTATGTATCCGTTATTGTCGTCATCAATACCCTGGCTGCCGTCGAACTCTGTGGTGTTCACCCACATACTACTCACAAGGTCGGGATGTGTATAATCAACACCCGTGTCGGCAACTGCTACGATAACATCAGGCTTACCGGCTCCACTGGTTTGGCTTATATTGTTCAACACCGATATCTGGGAAAACATAAGATTATTCGGAACAATAAGTAACCTATACTTATAGTTCGGCTCGGCGTATAAAACATGAGCCGATTGATTGAATTGAACAAAAGCCTCTGTAACCGTTATGCCTTCAGGCAGTTTTACAACAGCCAAACCCGGTGCAACTTCGTCGTATTCTTTTTCTATTACCGCTCCTGTAACGATAGAATTTGAAATCACACCTTTGATAGCCCGAGATGTTAATGGCCCCATCATCGCCGGTACTTGCTGTAACTGGGCATCCGCATCTATGTCTGCAAAACGAACAATCAGCTCACCTTGTTTATAGGCAGTGAAATCTTTTTCCGATAAGTTACCAAGTTCTAAACCTGTTAAATTGTCTGCCCATGCAAAACCAGCTACGAACAGTAAAACCAAAACGCTAATTAAAATTTGTCGCTTCATTATTTTGTCTATAAACTCCATTTTATCATTCCTGAAATCGTAAGTATCTCAATATACCCCCACGAATAAAATATATTATAAATCAAGCCTTGTAAAGATGTGGATACTGCAATGAAATTTCCGCAACTACTACAAGGCTAAAATCCACTCTCCATTGCCGCAATTGCCTCAGCTTCACTTTCCTCCTGCAGAATTATGGTCGGCTTCACCAATATCAGCAATACTTTATGGTCTCTGATTATGCTGCGGCTGCTAAACAGCCTACCAATGATAGGTACCTTGCTCAATATCGGGACACCTGCTTCTTTATCAATCTCTGCTGTGATTTTCTGGCCACCTATCAGTAACGTCCCACCGTCAGGAACGCTCACACGCGTTAAAATCTGTGATGTCTCTGTCTCAGGAACAGTTGCAGTGTACTCCTGAACCGTCCCATCTGCTCCTACAGGCCCCTCAATATCATGTGTTCTCAACCTTAGTAAGTCCGTTAATTGAGTTATTATATTCAATAATACGTGTTTCTTATCATAAGTAATAGTCGGAGAAATACTTAAACTCGTACCAATAGGTATAACACCGATGTTTTGTTGTGTACCAGTTGTCGTACCGGCAGTACCGACACCGGTCGCCTGCGTAACAGCAGTTGTAGTAGGCGGCAGTGCATATGTTATTAAGTCTTGAACAGAAAATGTAGCCGACTCCCCGCTCAAAACTGTACCTTTCGGCGCGGTCAAGGATTTGGAGTCCGTATGAGCCTGAACCGCTCGCAGAAGGAACGAAACCTGCAAATCATCAAGTATCGAACCATAACCTCCGGTAATCACAGCGGGAACACTAACGCTTCCCTCTGCTGAAAGACCACCAAGGCTACCTTGTATCTTTGTTGAGGTATCCGGTCTCGTAGCTTCTATTGAGCCTTGTTGGAAACCAAGTTGCCCCCAATGGCTGCCAAGGTTGACTGAGAAATCTACATCCAGCCCAACATCGTGAAGGAAATTCTCACTCACTATCAGGAATACGGCCTCAATAGCAACTTGATTTCCGAGTGATTTACGCAACGAATTTAATAGTTTTTCGATTTCTCTATGAACTTCAGGGGTCTGCATCACAGCAAGTTTTTTCGGCTGTTGGGTTGGATAAGGCGTTATTGTCCCCTCCCCTGTGTCACTGAGTTCATACCAGCTATCCGGCTCGATAGTTTCTTGAATTAGATATCTTAAATCTTCAGCTATGAAACGGCCGCCGCCACCACCAAAGGCGCCGCCGCCGCCACCACCGTAGCCGCCGCCGCCACCGTAACCGCCGCCACCGTAACCGCCGCCACCGCCACCGTAACCGCCGCCACCGAGGCCACCGCCACCAAGGCCACCGCCACCGTAGCCGCCGCCACCGAGGCCGCCGCCACCGAAGCCACCGCCACCGAGGCCACCGCCACCGAGGCCACCGCCACCGAAGCCACCGCCACCAAGACCGCCACCAAGGCCGCCACCAAGGCCACCGCCACCGAAGCCACCGCCACCAAGGCCGCCGCCGCTACTACCAAGGCCGCCGCTTTGGCCGCCGATATTGGAACCGCTAAGGCTAAGAGCGCCGGTGAGGCCGCCAGTACCGCCAATGGAGCTCAATGTCTGACCCAAAATCAAGCCCTGTATCCCGCCGAAATTGGCTGGCTCACTAACAAGGTCGCTAATGTCGTAAACACGATTCACAAATCTCCTCGGAAGCATATCTACTGTCCCTATAAGAATCACTCCTTCGTCTACAATATAGGTTAGCTCCCCTACGTCACCCAATTCGGCCGATGTAACCCCAGCTAAAAGTATCTCTATCGCTTTTCGAAGTGTAATTCCCGCTAGGGGGTCCATTCCTGCAGAAGTACTCGGATCAACATCGGCATTATCAAGTAAATCCTTCCAGTTCGGTTGTATTTGTACCAGTGTCGGTAAAGGTAATGAAGTTTTTAGTCTCTCTATCACATCGTTGAAAGTCATGTCCCGGTTCAGGTCCGAGAGATCAACAATCTCATCAAGTTGCTCATAAACAACTGAATCGAGTGGGTTTAGGCCGATTGGTTTATCTGGCTCCCGTGTCGTTCTCTCGATAATCTCTCGCCAATTCTTTGGATAGGTAAGTTCCTCGGCATACGGAATTCCGGACTCTTCGGTTTTGAGTAAAATATCTGCTCTCTGTTTACTCGATTCTTTTTGTACCTCTAATTGCTTCCGGAAATAAATCGTATCTTCCAGCATATCTTTCAACACCAGCGCTTGCTCATTTTGAGAATCTAAAGCAAGTAAGCTTTCCAATTGGCCAAGAGCCGCTTCATAACGTTGCTGTTTCTGAAAAGCTACTGCGTTCTCCATTAACTCAGCTATCCTTTGCTCTCTATCCAGTTCCATTTGTTCTCTATATTGACGTTGCGCCTCTGCTGCTGTTTTACGCTTGTTTTGTTCCTGCTGCCTAATATTTTTGTTCTCCCTCTCTGATATTTCCTCCATTAATACCGTCAGCATGCTACTGTAGGTTTTGAAAAGTTCATCTCCAAGGTGCATTTGATTTTTGTTTACGGTAAGTGTAGCCGCTTCAACCGCATCCTTTGCTTTATCAAATCTTGCCTGGTTTATATAACTATGCGCTTTAGCTATTGCATCGTTAACAACCGCTCTTGTATGGCTT
>CAZJIR010000110.1:0-7742 GCA_964546095.1 uncultured Pirellulales bacterium | reverse complement strand
AGTAGTAAGGGTGTCTCGCCGGCGTTGTTCTTTTCATTAACGTTAGCGTTTTTTTCGATGAGCAGTCTGGCTACGTCAATGGATTCACTTCTCAACGCACATAATAGCGGCGTATCTCCCGCTGCTGCTCTGCCCCAGTCATCTGTTGTCCCCATAGTCTTTCCATTCACATTAGCACCTTTAGCAATGAAAAGTTCCGCCATGTCCTTGAGATTGCTGGAGGCGGCTAAGAACAGCAGTCTCGTCTTTTCATCTTCAGTGCCGTTTATGTCAGCGCCCCTGGCAAGAAGTAATTCAGCCACTTCTATATATCCTCCCTTTAGCGCTGTGATAAGAGGTGTATCGCCATTTTTGTCTTTTGCATTAACGTCGGCACCATTGTCAATGAGTAATTCCACTACATCTTTATGTTGTAAGATATACCAGCTATGCAGAGGTGTATAACCGCTGTTGTTCTTGGCATTAACATCTGCGCCATTGGTAATGAGTAGCATGATGACATCTCTGGGATTGCGATTTTCAATATAGTATGTGGTTGCCTTATGTAAAGGTGTATTGCCGTTTCTGTCTTTTGCATTGACATCAGCACCTTTATCGATGAGCACTTCAGCTGTATCTCTATAAGCTTTGCTAACTGCAATATGTAGTGGTGTTTCATTAGTCCAGCCTCCCTTTACGTTAGGATCAGTGCCATATGCCAGAAGCAGTTTTACTATATCTTTATGGCCGTGTGTAGTCGCCGAGTACAGAGGTGTTTCACCATCCTGGTCTTTTACGTTGATATCGGCACCATTGGCTTTAAGCAATTCTATTATATCTTTGTGGCCCTTTCTCGCTGCTTCATGCAGAGGCGTTTCACCATTTTGATTCTTCGCATTGATGTCGGCACTATGAGTTATAAGTAATTCTACTATATCTTTTTTACCTTTACTCACCGCCGAATGCAGTGCAGTGGTATTGTACCAATTATTCTTCGTGTTGATTTTAGCACCTTTGTCAATCAATAATTTCAATATGTCTTTATCATTTTGTTGTGTTGCCATGTACAGAGGTGTTTTATTGTTATTATCTTTTACGTTTACATCGGCGCCTTTGGCAATGAGAAGTTCTGCAATATCTTTATTGCCTTTTTGTATTGCACAGTGCAGAGGGGTCTGATTGTGTTTTGTACTTGATAAATTGATATTTGAGCCATTGGAGATGAGGAACTCCGCCGTTTCCTTGTGACCATTCATGACGGCGTAATGAAGTGCTGTACAGTCGTTTTTGTCCTTTTCATTAACGTCGGCGCCGCGTGATATGATTTTTTTTATCTGTTCGATATTGCCTCTCGAAGCTGCATTGTGCAGTGCTGTTGGGCTTATAGTTGGCTTTTTCCTGCATCCGGCTGAAACAGTAATTATCACTAAAATCAAACAGAGTAGCTTGCTCGCTTTCATTTCCAAATTTCCTTTTATGGCTACACTATCTCTTGCCCCTATGAATATAAGGCACAGGGAAAAGAAAAAGTAACAATAATAAATAAATGTTAGCTGTATTGTTGAAAAAACGTGGTTTCCAATGTGAAATTATACAATAAATAAGGACAAATTTCATGAAAATTTCTTGAGTTGGCATGCTTAAATGACAAAAAAACCGACTTTGCTGGAACTCAATTTTAAAGCGGAGGGTGGCAGCCTCAAGCGAAGCTTGGGGATGGTTCGGTCCGCATTTCTGCCTTCGGTTCGCACTGGTTTTAATCATTTCACCGCTTCGCGTCTGCATGACAGTTTGATGCTCATGCTGGCCTACGGTAGAAATGCTATTCAAACTGTCTTTTCTTATTTACGTGCCTATGTCGAAGATCCGGCTTTAGACGGAGCCTTCGGCAGCACAAGCAATAAAAAACTCTTTTACTGTCAGCTTTAATAAAAAGGACAATATAATTGGCCTAGTGGACGAAGGCAGAAGCTCGCGACAAAGCTCGCTTTAGGAGCGGCTGTGCCTGAGAACACAAAGCTGACTGAAATCCTCCATGACCTCTGTGTTCTCTGTGGCCAAAAATGGTTCTTTTTTTACGTTCTTCTTTTGACTTTTGTTTAAAAATATGGTATAATACCCACCTGTTGGCTAGAAAGCCAACGCATACCGCCAGCAGGCGGAAGATATAGCGGAGAACCGCACGAATCGTCTCGCACCAAATAGGCTGTTGCTGTAATCTTGGTGCTGGACACGCCAAAAAGCATCGTCTGTCAAGCCAGACAAGGTTTTGAACATTTAGTTTTGTGTAATTTGGATTTGTTTAGGATTTCGAGTTTATGCAAAATACACTGGACGCTAAACGCTATGCCTCATATTTTAACGAACAACCAACAACTATCAACGAGCAACAACTTTATGCCTTGTCTATCCTCTACATCCGTCGAGAATGTTCGACAAATCAGCCTTTTTATGCAAAACAAAGCCAATTTAAAAATTGCTGGAAAATCCTGCTGAAGGGGACTAATATTTAATCCAATAAAAAGTTGACAACCATCCGGACTATTGCTAATTTGAAAAGCCGAAGAGTTATTTGGCGGTTTGTAAGTTTGTTAATTTAGGGAATAGTAACTTTTTTTAGGGAGATAGAGAAATGCAATCTTTTACAAAATTATTCGTTATCATTATCGTTTCAGGTTTAGCCTCTGCCGGTTTTGCTCAGGAAGCATCTCCTATGGCTGGCGGCCCTGACGAAATCAGCGATTTAACTTTTCCTTATATTGCCGAGATAACCGGCGATAATGTTTATATCCGCTCCGGTCCCGGTACGAACTTTTACCAGTGCGGCAAGCTCGACAAAGGCAACCAGTTAAAAGTCATAGGCAGGCAGTTTAGCTGGGCCCGCGTTGTTCCTCCGCCGGGGAGTTTTTCCTGGATTTCGATGCAGTATGTCGCCATTGACCCGGAAAATCCTAAAGTTGGTAATGTTACGGGTGACAGGGTTCGTGTTTATGCAGGCTCGGATTTTGTAAAGCCATTATATTCCACGACTCTGCAGGGAAAACTCGACAAAGGTGACAGGGTCGATTTATTAGGCGAACAGATGGACGACTATTACAAAATAGAGCCTCCGCCTTTTGCATATCTTTGGGTGAGCGCCAATTTTACAAAGCTTATCAAGGCGGTTGAGAAAACACCGCCTCCAATGATTGCCGAGAAACCGGAAGTAGAGCAGCCGACCGAAACTGAAGCCGCTATGGAAGAGATTTCCGAATCGGCTTCCCCCGAGGAACTGCTCGAGCAGTATAAGGCTCTGCAGGAGCAGGTTGAAGCTGAACGGACCAAGCCAGTGAAAGAGCAGAACTATACGAATATAAAAAAGGTGCTTGTTAGGATTGCTAATGCCAAGCAGGCAGACAAAGCCTCGCGCTATGCTGAGTTTCTGGTTAAACAAGTAGAGGGTTTTGAATTAGCTTTGGTCGTAGCCAAAGAAGTTCAGCTTCAGGATGAACAATTAGCGAATATTAAGGAAAGAATAAAAAAGGCGCACACTACAAGGCTGGAGGAATTTCAAGATTTAGGAAAATATGCGGTTGTAGGAAGGCTTCAGGCTTTTACAACTTACGGACCCGGGCACTACCGTATAGTTGACGAATCCGGCACAACCATTTGTTACGCTCTACCAACAGAACAGATCTCAAAGATGGACTTAAGCAAATTTATGGAGCGCAAGGTCGGTCTGGTTGGGACCGTTGAGCCGCGTCCGCAGACGCCTCCGAGAGCGCTCGTTCGATTCTCAGAGATTGTAGAAATAAGATAATCGGCTGCAGGGGTTTCATTTATCTGACGCTCCGCATAACATGGTGCCGAACTTCAAAATTAAAAAAGTCACACCATTACTGGCGCGACTTTTTTTGATAGTAACAAATTGTAAAGAGTAATCTTACCCTACCCTGGGTAAATTATGACCCTCTCCTCCTTCTGTCTCTGCCGGGAATTGAAGCAATCTCGTCCGGAGGAGCTGTAACATCTCCCATTTCAAAGTCTTTAGCGGTTGGTTTAAGAGTAAGGTTATACCACTGTGAATCTTGATTCTCGGTAAGGTCGGACCACTTGATCATCTGGCCCGTATAAGTGGCGATACGACCCATAATCGCGGTAAGCGTGGATTCGGCAACATTGCGGGCCTCGTTGAGTGGCTTACCTTCGAGGATGCTGTTGAGAAGGTCGACATGCTCCTGGCAATACGGTCCCTTATGTTCAGGGAAATCCGGTGCATCGATATTTTTACGCGAAATCATCTTATCACCGTCACCCCAGGTTGAGCCCTCACTGCCTATAAAGTGCTCACTGACTCTATTATAGCAGCCGTTAATCTGGCGGCACATGCTGTGAATGTGAAGATCGTCGGCATAGTCAAACTGGACACTGTGAAAGTCAAACTGGTTGCCGGTCTTGCGGCGGGCACGTCCACCAAAGCCGAGTGCCCTTATAGGCGGATGGCCGATGAACCAGTTAGCGACATCAAGGTTGTGAACATGCTGCTCAACAATATGGTCGCCCGACATTTCGGTAAAGCTGACCCAGTTGCGCACCATGTAGTCTGCATCGCTCTCATTAGGCTTCTTTGTCTGGAACCACAACGCACCACCACACCACCAGACACAACCGCCTCTTATTTCGCCGATGGCACCATTTTTTACAGCATAGGCGGTTCTGCGATAGTTTCTCTGGTGACGGCGTTGAGTGCCGGCGACGACCGCAAGGCCTTTGCTTTTGGCTAATTCACCTGCTTCGATAATTTTACGGGCACCTGGCGGGTCAACTGCTACGGGTTTCTCCATAAAGACATTTTTTCCTGCTTTGATAGCTGCTTCAAAATGCACAGGACGGAAATTCGGCGATGTTGCTATCAAAACAGTATCGGGGTTTGCGTTGAGGAGCTTTTTATAGCCGTCAGCTCCGGAGAAACAGCGTGATACAGGAACATTATATGGCTCACCACCTTTCACAGCTTTGCTCTTAAACCAGTCGGCGGTAGCGACGACTTCAAGCTCCAAACTGATGTGTTCGGCGGCGTTCATACAGTCTCTTAAAGCTCCGGTGCCTCGACCGCCGCAACCGATTAGTGCCACGCGCATTTTTTTTCTGGCAGACTGGGCGAAAATAACATTCTTACCTGCTAAGACCGCAGCCACGCCTGTTGCTGATGTCTTGATAAAATCCCTCCGCGAAACGCTATTAGTCTTTTCATTCGCTTTTTTCTTCATTAGTAAACCCTTTCAGTTAGATTCTTGTTCGGTGGACATATGTGCCTCCGATATTTTTTATAGAGTAAGCGGTTTAAAAATCATCGCAGGCTCGGTAGGCTTCGATGACCGCCATTTCACCTTCCTTGCCCGGCTTGCTGTTTCCATGCTCCATGCCAAGAACGCCTTTGAAACCCTTTTTGTGAATATGTTGGAAGATGTTCTTGTAGTTGATTTCTCCTGTTGTTGGTTCATTACGGCCGGGATTGTCACCCATCTGGAAATAGGCGATCTCCTCCCAGGCCATATCCATATTGGGAATAAGGTTACCTTCGCTTATCTGCTGATGGTACAGGTCATCGAGAATTTTGCAGGAAGGACTTCCAACTGCTCGGCAAATCTGATACGCCTGTGGAATTCTTGTCAGAAACAGTCCCGGATGGTCTCTCCAGGGGTTCAATGACTCTAACACCATAACCAGTCCAGACGGCTCACAAACTTCAGCACAATACTTAAGATTTTCAATGCAGTTGGCTGTTTGATAGTCCCATTCTAATCTATTTTCAAAGGTACCGGGAACAACGGTGCACCATTTGGCATTGACGCGTTTGGCGACTTCCACGGCTTGCTTCATCCTGTTTACCAGCATCTCACGAACATCCCTTTTACGGGTAACGAAAGTTTTGACCTTAAAGTCAAAATTGGCATAGGCTACAAAAACGCCCATCGTCATGTCCAATTGGCTCATCTTCCTTGCTATCTTTTCCTGCAACTCCACAGGTCGTCCCATCATTCCATTGTCTTCCATTGCAGTAAAGCCCTGGTCAGCCATAAACTGGATTTGGTCCAGAAAGTCATTACCAGCGCTGCGCCTAAACATTCCGAAATGTGGTGCATATTTGAGTTTGAACTTTTTTGGTGTCTCTGATGCCTTTGCGATGGAGGTTGCTGTTGAGACCGCCACTGCTGCTGCGCCGGCGGAAGCTATAAAATTGCGCCGAGATATCCTACTCTCCCGCTGAGGGGTATTCTTTTGCTTCATTTTGTTACTCCTAATTTAAGTTTTTCAGGCTTTCTTAAACTTTGTCCATTTTTGTTTGCTTTTGGTGCTTGCCAGAACGGTTTCGATAAACAGCATACCCCGCAGGCCGTCATCGACATCGGGGAAGTCTAGCGCCAGCGGGTCAGGTTTTGTTCTGGTTATTCTTGCACGCACGGTATCGGCGAAGTTGATGTAATTATTGGCGAAGGCCTCGAAGAAAGCCTCAGGATGCCCAAACGGCAACCGTGTACCTCGAACTGCTGCCGGGCTTTTCGCGCCGACATAATCATTACCACGACGCCAGACTTGAAGTGGACCGTCAGGCACTTTCACATACAGGTAATTTGGATGCTCCTGATGCCATTCGAGAGATTTCTTTTCGCCATAAATCCAGATTGCCAGATTGTTTTCTTCACCGATGGATACCTGGCTGGCATGGAGGACACCCCTTGCGCCGTTGTTGAAACGCAACAGGCAGTTGCCATCATCGTCCAGCTTTCGTCCCTTGACGAAAGTCGTAAGGTCTGCACATATATGAGTTATTTTCAGGCCGGTTATATATTCGGAGAGGTTCTCAGCGTGCGTGCCAATATCGCCCATGCACCCGGCTCCGCCGCTCTGCTTGGGGTCGGTTCTCCATGCGGCTTGCATCGAGCCTGTTTTCTCAACGGCAGTAGAAAGCCAGCCCTGAGGATATTGCACTATGATTTTGCGAATCTTACCCACATCGCCTTTTCGCACCATATCACGTGCTAATTTGACCATCGGATATCCGGTGTAATTATGCATCAGGCCGAATACTTTACGTGATTTCTTAACGAGTGTTCGTAAGGCTTTTGCCTCTTTGACATTGAACGTCATTGGCTTCTCGCACATCACGTGGAAACCTGCTTCGAGAAAATCTTTGGCGATAGGAAAATGCCAGTTATTCGGAGTAGTAATCGAAACAAAATCAATCCTTTCACCTTCCGGCAGTTTAAGCTCACGATCTATCATCTGCTTATAAGTACCGTATACCCGCTTCGAGTTGAGCAGAAGCTCACGTCCCATTTGTTTGGACTTGCGCGGATTAATATCGAACGCACCGGCCACAAGCTCGATACCGCCGTCCATACGGGCCGCTTTGCGATGTACTTCCCCTATAAAGGCACCCGGTCCGCCGCCAACCATGCCCATTTTTAAATTTCGTTTTAGTGCCATATCTGCTCCTTTCAATGAAATATCGAAATAACGTTCCGTGTTTTAAGATACCATTCAAACCGTTCGTAAATGATTTTGTTCGTAAAGTAATGCCTCCTGCAAAACGTCTTTCCAGAATTATAGAATTTGGAGTCAATAAAGCAACACAAAAAGACGTTTTATCCGAGGTTGCAGATACTTAAACCCGGCAACAAATATAACCTAAACCATCTCACTCTGCAAGGGCTCATTCAAAAAGAAATTTGGATAAATTGAAGCCTCCGACGTTTATATTTCGTTGGATCAAGTATATC
>CAZJIR010000109.1:0-7749 GCA_964546095.1 uncultured Pirellulales bacterium | reverse complement strand
ACTTGACTGCTGTCTGTATTTGCCCACAAAGACAAATCCACTTACAGCAAAAAGCAGAACGACCAGGACCAATGAAAGTATAAAACGAAAACTTAAAAGATTTTCTAAAATTTCCTTGTGTATAATCTGACGAATCATATCATGCCTCCAATGTTTTGATGAAGGTACATTTCAATTTATCTTTTCTTATCAAATCATCTTACGTCGTATCTTAAAAAGGCTACAAAGGCCATAGCAAAAAACAGGACATTGCCAAAGATTAAAAGCGTTAAATCGGGAATTACTCTGTGCAGACTTCCCACAATATCAGCCTTATACATAAACCGGGGCAAGTCGCGCAGGTCAAGAGGCGGAGCGGTATCACCTTTCGGCCGGGTTTGAAGCTCTTCTTTCGTACAGGGTGTGAAAAAAGTTAACGAAGAAAAGTTATCGGTTCGAGAGCGTATATACCCAACAATGTCATTTCGATACGCCTTGACGGCGTAGATAAAGTGCCGAAAGCTGGCCACGTCGGTCCCAGCCAGTACAGACATAACATTCTCATATAGAGAAATCGGTGAGACTCGCGAAATATTGTTGGATAGACGTGTTTGTTCGAACATACTGCGGAGACGACCATATTCCACTTCTGCATACTTGTCTGCATATTTGATATCAATAGGTACGCTAATGCTATTGTCTATCAGACTGTTGTGAATAAAAACCTCATTACTGGACCGAACATAACCACGCCCAAAACCCCCACCAGACGCATCAGACCTGGATCCAGAACCAGACATATAGCTCCGACCGGAATTCTGCAGCTCTCTCCTTCGCTCCCTTTGGGCTTCCCTTCGCAGTAATGCCACCTGCTCGTTTATCTTGTCCTCCGACTGAATGGGTAGAATCTGTGTGGCAAAATAGGCGCTTCCGTTAGGAATCACCACCACAAATATAATCCATAGAAACAATCCGAGCACAAGGGAAATGGCGGACCTTCTTGCCAAACACGAAAATAACAATCCCAAATTATACATCGTTGCAATAAATACTAACGAGGCGAAAAACATAAATACGATACGAATCCAATCCGAACCGGCCAAATCCACCATTGAAAAAGATAAAAGAATTACCAACCCCAGAATAAAGGTGATTGTAATAAGGACAATGAGAACCATTAGTCCTGCTAAGAGCTTACCCAGCAGTACCTGATAGCGTGCAGCCGTTCCCGACAGCATCAGCTTGAGCGTACCTCGCTCCCTTTCGCCGGATATGGTGTCGTACGCCACGAGCAGAGCCAGGACACTTATGACAATCTTGAAAATAAGTGATGCGTCAAAGATTGAAAAGATTGACAGGTAGTGATTGGCCGCCGCCCCGCTTATTTCTGGTACCTTATCGTACTCTATTGTAGCCGAGTTGCCGAGCTGCTTCTCAAGCCCTTCACTAAAAACCGACAGCACCGATGGCGGCCGATATATGGTGGGTGTAATATTTTTGTAAACCGTGACCTTACGTAATTCAGCTTCATTGTAGGCAACGTTCTCATTATAGGTTTTGAGTCTTTCCTGGTAGGCTTTTGCCAGGATGGGCACAAACACGGCCATCAGGACCACACAGAGTATCATCCCCATACCGAACTTAAACGTCATCAGGTTCAGCAAGAATTCCTTTTTAGCAATTTTCCAAATCATAGGGCACCTCTTTTGTTATCTTACTATGCTTGATTTCACGAGGAAAAACACTATTCCCCCAATCACTCCAGCCAGTCCCAGAACCAATATTAATGTAATTGTCATATTACTTTTACCGCTTATACGATTTCCGAGCTGCTTGTCTGAGGCTTGTGCCGGCGCGATGATTGCTATTTCCTTTGCAATTTTCCCCGGGTCCCGGCCTGAGTACAAAGCGCTGACATTTTTTGCATCAAGCGCGCACGCGAAAACGCAAACCTCGTCAATCAAGCCAATAAACTTCTTGTACAAACTGTTGTCTGTATTGTCCGCTATGGTTCCAACATAAGCATTCTGCTGAGATGCGTCGGAAAGGCTATATCCGGCAGGAAGGGTTTGAGTTACTTCTAACACGCCGTCGACATATACGTGCAGCTTTTTTGCATTTCTCATCCCGACGACATGGTGCCAAGCGCCATCATTCACGGCAGTCGTGCTTATTGCTTGTAACTTACTTACGTCATCATCCGTGGTCAAAGTAATCTTACCCGATTGTCCTTCGTTCACCGCCAGGGCATACCGTACTCCACCGCCTCCGTCTCCTCCATTGGCAAAGACAGTACCTTTGCTCTCATCGTCCGTGCCTGACTGAGTTGTCTTTATCCAGGCGGATACGGTCCAATCCCCGGTCCCGAAGTTCAGCGAGCTTGGGTTGCCGAAGTCCACATAATCGTCACCGTCGAGGCTGATTGCCTGGCCAAATTTGCCGGATACATAGCTTGGGCTCCCACCTATGACTCCATTATTGGCCCCGGCGCTGTCGTTGGCGTTGTTCTCGAATTTCCACCAGGCGACCAGCTTATCACGACCTTGAAGTTGCTCTTGTGAAGCCGGCACCGCTTTGCTCGGGGCCGCAACGACGCGCTTAAGTACAAGCGCCATTATCTGCCCTTGCTGTCGAAATTGACCTTCAATGGTCAAACCATCTTCTTTCATTGTACCTTCAAAAACACCCTGGTTTGACTTCGTTTCAAACCGGAGCTTACCATTTTCAAAAGTCACTTCATCCAAAAGCATAATCCCTGGTTCCTGGTCGGCGCTCTCGGCGACAATGGTAGCGGCAAGGGAACCATCGGGTTCTCCCCGGATCTCGATTATAGCTTTTTGGCTGAACTGTTCGGAGACTATCTGCCAATCACCTTCGATACCTTCATTCTCGCTGTAGACAGATGTTGGTGTACTAAGTATAATAATCACTCCAATTCCAATTATTATCATATTTTTCATATCAAACTCTCTTCCCTCTCAGATTACTTCATTATTGGCTTTTGGGGTATCATTCAAAATCTTATAAAATTAAGTTGCCGGATTTGGCTTTCAACGAAACTTTTATACAGAGTAAGCGCTTTGTGAGTGTTTGATTCTTTTTGCTTTATCAATTCCATGGTTTTACTTTGGCAAAAAGCGTGCCAAACAGGGTGCGGTTCTAAACGACTTTCTTAAGTCGTTGTGTTAAAGAAAGATAGGGATTAAAAATATCTCCGCCCAAGGAGTCCTGATTAAGCATTAACTGTGTCAGGGTTGACACAGATGTGTCAGGAATGACCCACTGTTGATAGCCAAGATGCCGGATGTTCTTTTGGCTCTAACTACCGCCTATTTTTATCTGAATTAGTCGATGCGTTTATTTCCAGTTTCTTGTTCCGGATTACGTATGTTTATTCATACATTTTCGGCAGGTCTTCCATAAATAACGTAAACGGATCAGCCTCAAAGGACTTAAAGTTCTCGGCACTTGCCGAACCGGGGAACGCGGCGTAGTTCTGACGCCTGCCGGCGTTTCGCCAGACCAGAACCCAGGCAATTTTTTTGGTCGAGGGGCTGGATTTGACAATTTCGAGCAGTACGTCAGTCCACCAATTCGCATTAGATTCGGAGGAGGCACGGACACCGGTTTCGGTAAAGGCGGCAATCTTGTTTCGCTCTTCGGCCAACGAAGCCACGAGCTCAAAAGCTCGTTGGGCCTGAGCTTTGGTTTTAATCGACCTGAAATCACCGTAGTTATCGTGACCGAGGATATCAACGTAGTCATCGCCGGGATAGCGTTCGAGATACTCTTGGCGGTCACTGAAACGGTCGGGTGAGTAACAGGTAATAATGTTATGCAGGCCTTTTGTTTTTCTAAGATAATCCACGGTAAAGCGCCAAATCTGTTTGTATTCATCCGGCGTACACCACTTGGCACCCCACCAGAACCAGTCACCGTTGTGCTCATGGAATGGTCGAAAGATAATGGGGACCGGCTCGTCTTTGGGACCTTTCAGGTCTGCGAGAAAGGCCGCGACCTGATCCAGCTTGGTAAGATAGGTTTTGTGCATGTCTCCATCGGGCAGTAGGCGATACACAACCTTTTTCCGGGTCCAGGAGCTTTCTTTTGTTCCGGGAATTCGGGCGTGCCAGCTAATCGTACTGACTCCGCCTTTTTCATAGCCCTTCGCTATCCAGATTTTCATATTCTCAAAGGGAACACCATCGATGTTCGCGGCTGTGCCGATATGGCCAATATCCCAACCGAAAACACCGGGGAACTTTCTACAGACCCGGTGGACGTCGCTGTCAAAATCGTTCTCGGTGGCTTTCCATCCTACGCCATATGCGAGCGTATCCTGATGGCCGAAGATGATACCTTCCTGCGCTACTTTGTACAGGTTTCGGTAGAGAGCCTTAGTCTCGGGTGTGGCCAGGGGATCGGTTAGCCTGAGCATCGAGTTAGAATCGTTTTCAACACCCAGGGTGACACTAAGCACCAGTATAGCAGTACAGCAAATGATTGGTCTTTTCATTTCCTGTCTCCTTTCTTTTAAAATTGTTTGCGTCTGCAGAATGTTTCTATATAAGCGATTTCCATGAGGCATCGGCGAGATTATTCTTAATCAACTCACATCGCTGTTTTACGCATTGGCTCGAACGAAACCCGTCCGGCGGCGTGTTAGTAACATAGTCCAATAGTCTTTCCACCGTACTTGTTGCGACATGGGTTCGCGTATCGGATGAACCGTAGTAGATAAACACCTCACCATTATCGCGGGCGACCCAACCATTGGAAAAGAGCACATTTGATACATCCCCTACTCTCTCATCCCCTTGCGGGGCCATGAAATAACCACCGGGTCTGGCGATAACCTTCCACGGCTTATCCAAGTCGGTCAGTAACACGTACGACACATAGCGATAGCCAGCCGCTGTGTCGCGCACACCGTGAGCCAGATGGAGCCAGCCCTTTGTCGTTTTGATTGGGGTGGGACCCTGGCCGTTCTTTCCCTCTGAGATGGTGTGGTAGGTGCAGGGGTCCATAACCACCTCTTCGGTGATTTGTGCTTGTTCGATATCCTCACACAATCCCCAGCCGATACCCTCACTGGTCCCGGTGGACTTGAAGTCGGCCATTGGCCGGGTGTAAAAGGCGTACTTACCATCGATGAACTCAGGATGCAGCACGCAGTTTCGCTGTTGGGCAGATGGGGTCTTGAGGTCAGGTAGTCGCTGCCATTGCTTTAAATCCTTTGTGCGGGCTATGCCACAGCGGGCGATTGCAGCCGAGGGGTCTTCAGGGTGAGAGGGGTCATGAAGCTCGGCACAGAACAATCCGTAAATCCAGCCATCCTCGTGCCTGGTCAGGCGCATGTCATAGACGTTGGTTTCCTCAGGGTCTGCTGGGGGCATTTCGATGGGGAAATCCCAGAATTCGAAATTGTCGATGCCGTTAGGGCTTTCGGCAACGGCAAAGAATGATTTACGGTCGGCGCCTTCGACACGAGCTATCAGGCAAATCTTGTTATTAAATTCGATGGCACCTACATTGAAGACACTATTAATACCCATGCGCTCCATAAGGAAAGGGTTGGTCTGCTGGTCTAAATCGTATCGCCAGAAGATGGGTGTATGGGCCGCGGTCAAAACAGGATGTTCATAGCGGTCATATACACCATTGCTCGTAGAGAGTTTTTTACTTTGCCTTTTAATGAGGTTGTTGTGTTCCTCGATAAGTTGTTTTAGACGTTTCTTAAAATCTTTTTCGTGTTTCAATTTTCTACTCCTCTTTCTGTTTTGGTTATGCGAGCGTTTTTAGTCTGCGAATCGCTTCAAGGCACGCTCTTACGCTGTGATATGGTCCCTTCCATTGCGAGACTTTTGGCTCGTTCAGGTCGGGATTACCATCCGGACCTATTCGCCAGAACCAGTCTCCATCGTTTTTGTTGACAAAGTATTTTTCGATGTAAGCCCATGCTTTTTGTGCAGCTTCGAGATACGACCGGTCATCCGAAAGCTTGTAGGAATTCAGAAAGCCCACGACGCTTTCAGCCTGCGGCCACCATTCTCGATTCGGGTCCGTAACCTGTCCGGCCTGACCTTCGTAGCACATGCCACCATCGTTATCAAATCCCTCGGACAGAGTGACCTGGGCCAGTCGCAGAGCCAAATGTTGAATTCGTGATGTTACATTTGGGTCGCCCAGTATTTCGGCGGCTTCGCATAACAGCCAACTCGCCTCGATATCATGGCCGAATGTATAGTTGGTTGACTTAGGTTGCCATGACTCATCAAAAAAGTGATTTAGGTGGCCCGTGGCAGGGTCCGCAATCCGACTATCGAATACGTCGAGGAGTTCTGTCAAACGCTCCCGAAGCTGGGTATCAGGCCAGATGCGATAAAGATTTGTATAGGCCTCCAGCAGGTGCAGGTGATTATTCATGGACTTTTTTTCGTCCATGTCCTTGTCACTGAGTCTTAAATCCTCGGCAACGGCCCAATCCCGATTGCAGACCTCGATATACCCTCCATAAGTCTTATCCCGACTGTGTATTTCAATAAGATTAAACAGCTGCTTAGCGCGTTGAAGTGCGGAGTAATTCTCAAAGGCCTGGTAGTTCTCAGCCAATGCGTAAATATAGAATGCCTGACCATAAATCTTCTTCTTATCATCCAGGAGGTTCCCCTGAAAGTCCACCTGCCAGAAAGTTCCGCCACATGAAGAGTCCCAAAAGTAAGTCTCAAGATAATCGTACGCACGTTTGGCCATATCACGACATCGAGAATCACTATTAAATCGATACAGAGCTGAAAAGGTCCAAAGCACTCTGGTATTCAGAATCAATCCCTTGAGAGCTGTACGGTCAATCTTTCCATCATTTGACATTTGGCCGATGAATCCACCGTATTCATCATCTACAGCTCTTTCGAGCCAGAATGGAATGAGGTTGCTCTCCAGCTCGGTTCTTACAGCCGCATTGAATTGCCGTGTTGTGTCATATAACATAATAATACTGTATGTGACAAGGTCGCATCGCTTTTCATCGGGAAAATAATTAAGCCAACTCTTCTAAAAATAACATTATTGTAACAAATACTTCCAATGCACTAATAATGATATGTAGGTCTATAGCTCATCTCTACATAGAGTAAATCGCATTATAACAGCAATTCCGTTACAATACGATTCGGGAGTATATTATTTTTGCCGGCGTGTGTATAGAAATGATTTTTATCCGCTTAGGAATTCCGCAAGAGTCTTGATTAGCTAATCCGATGATAGTGTAGTTAGAAAAACCATTTATAGACAAATCAATCAATAGAAACTACAATGTTATTGCTATCTAAGATTCTACAGGCTCAAGACTTAACAAAGATGCATCCCTCCGGCCGTTGTAGATTGTAGGTTAAATCAAAGGCTTCGGCGGTAGCGGGTGATGAGGTAGTAAATCCGTGGAGATGCGCTGCTTTTGCAAGGCGCAATCCCCTCTTATTTTGCTAAATCCAGTAACCGTCACCTGTGTTTCATTTTTAAGGCAAAAATCAAGAATTATTACGGGGAAAAAAGAACTCAACTTTTAACAGGTAATATTATGCTATTGAAATGCTATTGAAATGTTATCGTTTTGTTACGGTTTTATCTTTTTTCTGTGATTTGATAGCGCCACTTTGGCAAAAAGTGTATAAGAAGGCGTGCGATTCTATAACAACGTTCTAAAATTATTGTATTAAAAGCAGATATGGGCTAAAAATATCTCCAGTGGAGTAATTACTGCTTTGGTATCCA
>CAZJIR010000108.1:0-7775 GCA_964546095.1 uncultured Pirellulales bacterium | reverse complement strand
AGTATTGAAGATTACACTATTACAAAGCAGGAATTCGAACGAAGATACTTGGCGGAGATTTACCCGCGTGGCTATGAGAGTTTTGGCAGACAAGTTGAGCTGCCTGATAATGAGACGGTGCTTTTAAATATTCTGGCGGAAAAAGCAATGACTATCGAAGCCCGAAAACAGGGTTACCTCGAAAAAGATGAAACGCTCGTGTCAACAATTAAACGTTTCAGAGAAAAAAGGCTTGCAAATTTGTTATTGCAAAAACAACTGCAGGACAAAGTTGATAAAATAACAATAACAGATGTGGAAATTGAAGAAATGATAAAAGCAAATCCGAAGCTTAAGAGAGACAGAGCGGGAGCATTGGTCAAGAGAGCTAAAGCTAACAAGATAGTAGAACAATATTTCGCTCAGATATCCCAAAAGTTACATATAAAAAAATTAAATGAGAATTTCCCTAAGGTCGTACAAATCCACCAAAGGCTGTTAAATAAACCCCAGAAGCCTCGCAAGGTGCCCTTTATCCGGAACTATCAGATAAAAGAAGAATTAACTGAGGAAGAAAAAAACATTGTGCTGGCAAGTTATGATAATGGAAAAGTGACATTAGGGGACTGGTTCAATGCCTTGGGTGAAATCGCACCCCCGAGTCGTCCCAAAAACCTTAATACTGTAGTAGGTGTGGAACAATTATTAAACAGGGCTTTGAGGTTGCCGCTTCTTGTAACTGAGGCTGGATTGCTCGGACTCGATAAAAATGCGAGCTTATTAAAACAGGTAAAAGAGTACGAGGACAGGATGCTTTTGAATAGGTTCAAATCTGATAAGTATAAAGAGCTTAAAGAACCGACAACTGAGGAGATAGTAAAGCATTTTAATGAAAATAAAGAGGTTTTCAGAACCGGTAGATTTCTTATGGTCGACCAAATCCGTTGTAGAAACCTTGAAGCAGCCCGCAAAGCAAGGGCAGCATTGGACAGTGGAGAGGATTTCGAGTCGGTCAGAGAAAAGTTCGCTCTGGATAAGAAAGGTAAAGCCTCTAAAACTTATTTAAGCAGTGAAGGATTATTTTGGGAAGACCTATGGAAAGCCGATCCGAATGAAATAGTTGGGCCTATAAAATGTTTTTACCGTAACGAGGTTAAATGGCGAGTTGTTAAAATCCTGGAAAAGAACCCTGGTGAGTTAAAAGAATATTCGAGTGATAGGGATCATCGCATCAAGGACAAAATGATGAGCGAGTGGAGAGAAGCTTTGCTGGACCAGTACGGCAAAGAGCTGATGAAAAAGTGTCCATACCAGGTTTATATCGAGCGAATCAAGGGTATTGACCCACTGGATATACCTTAGCCAAACTTGTTACTCGCTCCTCGATTCTTAAAGAGTAACCAGTATCGAGCAGCAAACAGTGGTGGCTATCCTTTGAATAAGACCATAAAGACCACTATGCAGATAAGGGCTATGTCGGCGGGCACAGCGAATATTTGGACCCACTGAAATTTGTCTTCCTTCCTGAATTTATCCATTACAATTCCGGCGAACTGCGTGCCGATGAATAGGCCGACACCTGTAGTAGCAGCAAAGAGCAATGCCTGGACGGAACTGCGTATTTCGTCGGATGCCTGGCTGTTTGCGAATATCTGGCCGGCGATGACAAAGAATACGTAGGCAAGTCCGTGTAGTGACTGTCCTCGTACAATCAGCCAGCGCTGTGTTGTTGAAAGGTAGATGATATAGAGCAAGAGCCAGCAGGATGCACCTGCTACAAGTGTCCATTTGTATCCGATACCGTTCAGCAAGATACCGAGAGCGGAAAAAGTGGCGATAGCCTGAACCACCTGAGCAAGTCCCATTGATGCGGGGACATTTTTGCTCGGTATTCCCCTATCCTGCATGAATTGTGCTGTTCCGAGGAAATAAAACTGCATAAGACCAAAGAAAATCATTGAGATTATAAAGAAAAGCAGAAAATTACTCTCGCTGAGCATCTTGAATGCCGCAAAGAGGGGTACTCCCCCTGTTTTTGCCGGAGGTGTTGCCGGGAGGAGAATCAGGCAGCCTATTCCCATTATTATTGAGAGAATAGCCCCAAGGTAAAGGCAATCTCGTCCCTTTTCTCCGGTTTTGAAGACCCACCGCCAGCCGGTAAGAAACCAGCAGATAAAGGCCCAGGCAATTGGGGCCCAGATAAATACTTTGCTTTGCTCGGCCACATCTGAGACATTTGCGAAGAGGATGGCATTAACCAGCGGCAGAGTGGCTGCATAGAACAAACAATAAAGGAGCATGACCACAAAGAGGATTTTAAAATCCTTCTTACTTGCGGCGAAAAATAACAGAATGCCACCAATCAAATGTGAAACGCCGAGTATCCACTCGGTATTAAGATATTTGTCTGCGAGCTGCCCGGCAATGAGCGGAGAGACGATACAAGCCAATGGCAAAGTGGCGTAAATCCAGCCTGTTTGTTTGCCACTCATTTTCAGGGGTCCCAGAAGACGTGCGGCCAGTACAGGCATCCAGGCACCCCAGACCGCGTACTCCATAAACATCACAAAGCTCAGGGCGAAGTACAGTTTCCATTCCATTTTATTCTCCTTAACTTATTGTTAGATTTTTTATCGTAGTGTTCTGAACTTCCAACGGATTTTATTGGCCGAAACTGCTGAGACGCTCAGCGGCAAGCTTGATATCTCCAAATCGGTCATTGCCTGCTTCACGTTCAATTGCCAGAGCACCCTCATAGCCGATTTCTTTGAGCGCATTCAGAAATGCCTCCGGCCTCACCTCGCCATCACCCCAGGGCACCTCTGCTCCCCATGTACCCTGTTGTGTGGTTCTGTTCGCATCTTTGATATGGATATGTTTAATCCACGGTGCCAGTGTCCGGACAGCTTCGATTGGGTCACCCTTGTCGTAAAGAATCATATTGGCCGGGTCGAAATTGACTCCTATCGCAGTATGATTTAATTTCTCCAGGAATTGCCGCAGCTCTTCGGCTGTCTCCTGGCCTGTTTCAAGTAAAAGCATAATATCTTTCTCGCCTGCAGCATTTGCCAGACATATAATGCGTTCGTCAAATTTTTTGATGTATTCTTCATCTGTTTCGTCGATAAAGCCGGCGTGCATCGAGAGGTATTTGACTCCAAGCTTTGCTGTAATTTCTGCGGCACCAACGAACAATTTGTGATTCTGCTCCCAGTACTCATCCGGCACAATTCCTCCGGTTACTTTTATGCTCTCCAGCGTCGAGTAATCTTCCTGTGGAAAGTCTATCATCGTGCTGCTTATTGTCCAGTTTTGTTTTTGTACAACCGCAAGATAATCGTTTCCATCCTGTCCCAATGCAGCTCTAACCCCAAGGTGAACATGTTCGGTTCCGATTTTATTCATTGCTTCTGCAACACCTGCAATATCTGTTTGTAAAGACCAGCTGCAAATCCCTATCGGCCAATTCTGACATTTCATCATAATATTCTCCAGTTCAAACTTTTTTCTTTGTTTATCTAATTAATACCTTTTCTTTCTTCCTGGCCGATTCTTTTTCCGCTTCGACGATTTTGACCGAGTCCCGTGACTGCTCAAGGGTCGTAATCGGCTCGACTTTTTCGCCTTTTATCGCCCTGGAAAAATGTTCTATTTCCAGGAACCAACCATCTTCTTTCTGCACTTTCGGAGTGAATGCCTCTCCTTCGGCGGGGCAAACTTTTAATGCCGGCTCACGTGTTAAGTCATAGACAATCGTTGCTTTGTCCATCATAATGTTGAAGCTCATCTCGAATCCAAATGTTGGCATCATCGCCCAGCCACCTTCTGCCGTTATTACCATATCATCGTCGTAGAGGTACTGCGTAACTATATGAAGAAGTCCGCCGCCGGGTCCTTTTGCTCCGAAACTGCAAACCGCATTTGGAATACCGAACAGGTACTGTACGAAATCCGTGTCATGTATATGCAGGTCAAGGGCCATTCCTCCACTGCGTTTTTCGTCCATGAACCAATTGTCTATGCTCCAGGTTGGGGCTGCTCCCAGGCGTTGAAAAGTTGCTGCGATAACCCTGCCGTATTCACCGCTGTCAACTATTTGTTTTGCTTTGGCGTATTCCGGCCAAAAACGTACACAGTGCCCGATTTGCAGAATCTTTCCATTTCGTTTGGCTTCTGCAATCATCCGCTCGCAGTCTTTAACGTTTAGCGCCATTGGTTTTTCACACATCACGTTGACTCCTGCCGCTAAAGCTTTTATCGAACAGTCTGCATGTAGTGATGTCGGCAGTGTAATAGAAACAGCGTCGAGTTCGGCACTTTTAAGCATTTCCTCAAGATCTGTGTATAACTGCAGGTTGCTAAAATCAACCGCTTCCTCCGTATCTCCAATATTCCCCACCGCTCTTTTCGTATCTTCCACTATGTTTGGATTTACATCGCACACTGCCGTAACTTCAACGCCTTCCAAAGCTTTCCAGCACTTATAGTGTGTTCGCCCCATAAATCCAAATCCGACAATACCTACTTTCAGCATACTCTTAATCCTTAATTGTGTAGCTATCAGCTTAGCCTCGTATTCACTCTTTATTAAATAGTGACATGCGCGTATATTTTACTAATTCAGTATTTTATCAGAGGCAATTATTTTTCTCAAATTCATATCTTTGATTTATGAAGTATAAATTTTTCCTTAGCTGGCTTCCTTTTTCAGTAGATGATTAATGGTTTGGATACGTTTCTTGAAAGCCGGATGTGAGGAAAAATAAACACCAAGGTCGGTTTTGCCATCAAATGGTTTTTGTTTGGCTAAGCGCGAAAGTAATTGCGCGCAGGCACCGGGCTCATAACCAGCGGCCCTGACCATTCGCACACCGAGCTTATCGGCTTCGGACTCAAGGTCCTGGGAATACGCACTTTCAAGGAACCGTACGCCTACTGTGCGCAGCCAGCCGGCAAGGAGGCCCCGAACAGGTGCGGCCCTGGATGCGGTAGAAATGGCTGAATTACTGATAATACGGTCCATAGCGTGCCCTCGTATGATGTGACTCATTTCGTGTCCGAGAATAAACGCAATCTCGTCCTTATTCCATTGGCAAAGTTCTAACAGCGGCCGAGTCACGAAGATAAATCCACCGGGTAGAGCGAACGCATTAGGTTCTGAGCCGTTAACGGTTTCGAAACAAAACTTTCGAGACTTGTTGGCGACGCAGCCAGCCAGATGATTACCTATTTCATCCAGTATTTCTTTGGCTTGTGGACTTGGGTCAAGACCTAATTGGTCCTTGATTTGGTGTGCCAGGTCCCTCCCCACTTCATGTTCGACCTTGATGGCGTCAGCTTCAGTGCCGGCTATTGATTGCCATAGCCACCTGGCTTTGCGAATTTTTGGTCCGACCTTTCTGCCTAAATTGTAAAATAGACTGCTCACCTTCTTGGGTATCCTTCCAAAGACGAGTTTAACTTTGTATCAGCCATCGAAAGATTTCACGCAAGCCAGGACGTTTCCCGTACATAAGAATACCGGTTCTGAATATTTTAGCGGCGACCCACATCGCAGCAAGGACGGTTGCTGCTAAAAGTAATATAGATGCGATTATCTCGACTGTCCGGATATTAGAACCGGAGCAAATCCGTAGTATCATTACCATTGGTGTCAAAGGCGGCAGGAACGAGGATACCCGCGCAAATGTTCCATCAGGGTCCTGAACAATCTTGAACCAAGATAACAATGGCACTATGAGAATCATTGTAATTGGCATCATTAGACTGTGGGTTTCCTTGATTGTGTTGCAGATTGAACCAGCCGCCGCTAAAATCGAGCTGAACAGGAGGAAGCCAAGTATGTAATAGATTGCAAAATAAACTGCCAGTTCGGCGGTGAAATCGATGCTGAGCCCCTGCCAGCGTGCAGTTATAAATGCCGCCCCGGTCCAAAGACTTATAACTGTCAAACCTATTCCACCTAATCCTAAAATCTTACCTGCCATCAGTTGGAACGGACTTAGTGCCGATAGCAACACTTCAATAATGCGTGAATTCTTTTCTTCGATAACGCTGTTAATCATTTGTTGACCTGAGCCGATGATTCCGAAAAATATCAGATACATAAAAAAGAACGGAACCATAAATTTTATGATCTGGTTGATATCACTCTGAACACGGTCCTTGTCATCGGAAGAGCCCATCTCCAATCTCTCGATCGGAACCTTTTGGATTTCAGAAAGTTTAGTAAGAAGCTCCTCAGAGATATTTTGGGTTTTGTATCGGTGGTTGACGACGGCCTCGCGGAAACGGCTCTCAATAGTCGAGGGTATATCAATATCACTTGCTTTTGGCTTATAGGTATAAAGACGTATTTTTCCGGAACCATCCACTTCTAAAATATTACTTTCCAGAACAACATATACGTCCACTTGGCCCTGGCGCAGTTTGTTTCTTCCTTGTTTATCTGCTTTGTCCAGGTCTTCCTGTGTTTCGAGCATATTTACATTGATTTGCCTTTGTGGATTGTCGTTATTGTAATTATCAAAGGAGTCTTTAATCTCATCGGTCAGTTGGTTTGACAAATCAGCCACTGCGATTTTGATTGTTGGTTGGGGTCCTGTTTTGCCGCGGGATATTCGACTTGTGAAAAAAATGATTCCTCCAATAATAAACGGAACCAATATAATACTCAGGATGAATGCCTTTGTCTTGACGCTCTCGATATATTCGCGCTGGGCAACCTTAAGAATCTTTTCCATTGCTTGTTCCAACCAGTTCAACAAAGATTTCGTGCAGTGAAGGAACCTTCGTCTCGAATCTCTGCACATGTACTCGCTCGGCCAGGGCCCGCAGCAATTCTTGACTGTTTCCGCCGTCCGTTAAAGTAATATCAAGACGATTCCCGTCGGATTCAACTGCTTTTACCATAGGGAGCTTCTCGATGAAGTCTGTATCGCCTTCAAGCTCAACGCTTACGATATGAGACCTTCGCTGCGATTGAATATGGGCCCAATTATCATCCAGGACTGCCCGGCCCTTGTTTATCAGAAGGATTGAGTCGCAGAGCTTCTCGGCTTGGTGCATCACATGTGTGGAGAAGATGACAGTTTTACCTTCATTTCGCATCTCAAGCATTATAGCTTTTAGTAAATCCGTATTTATTGGGTCCAGCCCTGCAAACGGCTCATCAAGTATTAACAATTCAGGCTCGTTAATCGCAGTAACAGCAAATTGCAGCTTTTGATGCATTCCCCTTGATAACTCTTCTACTTTTTTATTCGCTCGGTCCGCTAAGTCAACACGCTGAAGCCACTGAGGCACACGGCGGGAAAGCTCGCTGCTGCTCATGCCCTTAATTGCGCCGAAGAAAGAAAGTGCTTTGGATGCGGTCATTTTTCGGTATAAGCCACGCTCCTCTGGCATGTAGCCAATCCGGGATTTAGCCTGTTCGGCTGAACTATTGCCAAATATCTCGATATTGCCGCTGTCAGGCCGGATGATGTTCATAATCATTCGAAGTGTAGTGGTCTTTCCAGCACCGTTAGGCCCTAAGAATCCATAAATACTGCCTCTGGGAACCTTGACGCTTAGGTTGTTCACAGCCTGAACTTCGCCGAAGGACTTATGCACGCTGTTCAGAACAACCGTGTCCATATCTTTTTAGCCTTTCATACAGGATTTCCGGTACGCTGAATATTCAGTTCCACAGATTGACTTTGTTTACTATATTTATTCTTGCGGACCCGATAAGCAGGATAAATGAGAGCGCTGGGACTCGAACCCAGGACCTACGGCTTAAAAGGCCGTTGCTC
>CAZJIR010000107.1:0-7802 GCA_964546095.1 uncultured Pirellulales bacterium | reverse complement strand
TGTTCCGCATCAAGTAAATCAGTTATTTGCTGATTGAGCTTGTCAGCATCCTGGAGTTCTATCCGGCTCTGAGATTCGTCGAAAACCTTTTGTTGACCCTGAAGTTCCTGGCTTTGGGCGGTGTTAGAGGCAACAACCGAGCGCCTTTGTCTTAAAATCTGTTCCCTCTGAGATTCCGCCTGTAAACTTCCGATTCGGTATTCTCCCGCTCGGCCCACCTGGCCTTTAGTTTGTTTACTTAGGCTTGCTGTTTTATCTTTAGTTCCAGTAGGAAATATTTCATCCCTCTGGCTAACGTTTCTATCTTTCGCTTCTACCTTTTTATCAAATTTCATAATGTCCGATGGCCTTCCCAATACAGGTAGAAGATTTAGTCTGATATTGTTTATGTTAGCTTCCGCCTCTTGAGCAAGGCCGCCCTGCTGATTTTCCTGAGTTTGTCCTGAAACATAATATGGAGTTACGATTGAACCATCAGGCTCGATTTGAAAGTTGCCGTATGCAAAATCATTGTCGAGACTTTGACCCAATGGTGAACGCAATAAAGTAACTTGCTGCTGAGCCGGTGTGACGTCTTCCGGCACATAATAATATTGATAGTCGGTATATGGACGCTCCTGTTCTGTCCGTACGAATTCGTCAAGCTTGCGAGTGACATCCTGCCTGATTTGCTCTGCCACTTCTGCAAACTCACCGATACGCGAACCCTCCATGCCCTGCGCGCGTATCTCGATGGAACGGTATCCCATCCATACCAGCCCGCACAAGGCCGCAAGAATTATCAACGATAAAATAATAAGACGTTTATACATTTTCAAAACCTAAATCACATGCACTAAATCATCCTTATTAATTTTCATACTTATAGCCAGCCCCGCGGACGGTTTTGATAATCTGAGGGTCGGCTGAATCACGTTCGATTTTGCTTCTGAGCTTGGCTATGTGCATATCGGTAGTTCTGGTTCCCAAATCGGTCATAGTATCGTTCCATACCTCTTTATAAAGCTCTTCTCTGCTTATGACCCGATTCGGATTCGCTGCGAAATATTGTATTATTCCCGCTTCGCGTTTAGTAATCTCAACCTCCATATCTTCTCGCCTTACTTTCAAAGCTGCAATGTCAACATCCCAATCCGCAAACTTAAAACTTTTACCGACCGCTCTATTCGGGTCCGTACGGCGCAGTACGGCATTTATCCGGGCCAACAGCTCTTCGAGCGAAAAAGGTTTGGTGATATAATCATCAGCACCGAGATTCAGGCCCGTCACTTTTTCATTTTCCTGCCCCTTGGCCGTAAGCATAATAATAGGAGTCTGCAGGCCATCCCTGCGCCATTCAGAACAGAGTTGTTCGCCGCTTATTTTCGGAAGCATCAAATCCAGCAAGATTAAATCGAACTCCTTATCAGCTATGGCCCGCTCAGCTTCGAGCCCGTCCACGGCTTCAGTGACTATATAATTGTGGAACTCCAGAAAATCCGTCAGCGCCGTGCGGATATTCTGTTCATCTTCAACTACCAGTATGGATGCTTTCTGTTCCATAAGCACACTTACCCCTACTTATATTATAGGCTAAATCAGCGATGACGTTTTGTAAATGTTTTGTAAAAAGCACACCCCGTATTTTACACCCATTTTACTGAGCTCTCAACCGATTATGTCGTATTATTTATATAGCGAAATAACCTTTTTTGAAACCTTTTTAAGAAGGAGAAAGAAAATGAAAAATCAAACAAAAACCCTCACACTGTTGGCAGCAATTGTCCTTTTCATTTCAGCAGGGAATTCCGCTTTCGCAAACGGCGGGCCTTTCGTGCTTAAATATCCGAACGGCGACCCGGCTGCGAAAGGAGTGCTTGCCCGTCTTGACCCGGACTTAAAGCCTGCAAGGGAGACACGGCTTCGGGTAATCAAGGAAAAACTTAATATAACATTTGATAAAGAAAGATTCTTAATAACTAACAACAATCAGCACCCCCTTGTCTATGTCTCAGCAGAGTATACAATTGAGAATCCCACCGATGAACAAATCGAAGTGGACTTCGGTTTTCCCATCCTCCGGGGTGTGTATGTGCATCCACTTTCGATGATGCCCAGGCCTAATGTGCAGGTTCGCCTCGGCAAAGAGAATATAAAATCCACAATTATTTCCAACTCAGCTATCTACGGAATTATCCGGCAACGCGCCCGTGAAGTTATTGAAAATGCTGTGGCTAACGAGCCCACATTAATAAAGCTTGTTTATTCAGTCAAAAATGGAAATAGTAACGACCGCAAGGTCTTATTCTCACATCTGACAGATACTATGAAGTGGAGCGAACGTGATGCAGCTCTTATGGTAGAGTATGCAAGTCTCGATTTCGGGAAAATCAAATCACACCCACCCGACCGGGTCCATTTCGGATGGTGGGGAGACGACCAGGAACTTTACAAACTTGTGAATGAGAACCTTGGCCCGCTGTCGGCAATCGGCGAGCAGAAGGCAACGCAATTCTTCGCTCAACTCGCATCATGTTTCGACATTGAGGCCGGAACCGCCTATGAAACAATTTTTACTGCCTGGGGAGGAGATGTGCGCGAGAGTTCGGTCGATATTAAAACAGGAAAGGTTCGCCCTCGAGAGATAACAATTAATTCCAAAACGTTAAACAAACCTGTACACCCAACGTCTCTCATTGACCCAACAATTTACGCAAGAGTTGATTACCTCGACCAAAACGCCAAAATAAGCGAATCAGAAAAAGCCTCATGTAAGACTATCTTAAAAAACCTGCCCGTTATATTCACCTTCGCTCCGATGAACATCCTACATTACAACGTAAAGTTCCCTGCCAAATCAACCCAGACGCTCACAGTTACCTACGGACAATTTGCTTATTCAGACACGCGCTCACCATCAAGTTACCAGATTGCATACGTTGTGCATCCCGCCTCGTTGTGGCAGGATTTCGGTCCGATTAATCTTGAGGTCGCCGTACCTGAGGGTGTCCGCTTCCGCGCATCGGTCCCGTGCAAAAACGGAGGAATCGAAGAACGCATGACCCATCCACCAAAAGCTCAAAAAGAAAGATTTAATATCTATAAGGCGGACCTGAAACAAAAAACAGGTGAGATTTTCCTCGCCGTGGATGCCAGGTCATGGAAGAAACACGCTGCAAAAGCAGCAATTGCCAATTCAAACAACTAGAAGGAACTTATAGCTCGAACAATAAGTGGAAAATCGAGGTAACCACATGTCAAATAAAATCAATCGAAGAAAATTTCTACGAACTGCAGCAGGTGTCGTAGCAGCCACGACACTTCATGGTACAGGTGTTATTGCCGGTAAGTCAGTGCGGCCGGTAAGTGTCCCCGGGCAAGCGGATATTTCGCAACGAAAATTAATTGTGATTCTTTTTGGCGGCGGTACCCGTTCGAGCGAGACGATTGATGAGCCCACACATCGCTATATCCCTCATCTCTGGAATGAGATGGTTCCCAAAGGAACTCTGCTCACAAACATGAGAGTGGAGCATAAGGTAGTCCATCCTAACTCAGCAGGGTCGATTATGACCGGCCATTGGGAGTGGGATGACATCGACTGGACAAAGCCTGTAGCAAACCCAACGATTTTCGAGCTATATCGTAAAGCGCATAAGGCCTTAGACACTTCTGCATGGGCATTTGTATATGCTTCAATACTTGCCAAGACCGGAGAAAGCCTCGCATCAGGTTACGGAAAGAAATATGCAGCAAACGTCGTCGAGCCGCCAACTATCCCGCGTACTACGGCTGAAGAAATGAACCGAAGAATGCAAGGTGCAATATCGCTCGGCTCAACCGATGCTGAAATCAATACGGCTCATATCTGTGCCAAGCTTGCCCGCTCAACAAGCCGCATATCTACTCTGGGACTTCGTTCAAAGCAGGCCCAAACTTTTCTTGAGACCGAGTATGCAAAATGGAAAACAGAGTCCGGCACAACAAGCCATGATGCGTTTCTGGCCGAGCGGGCCATTGCCTGCATGCGTAAATTCGCTCCAACCGTCATGGCTGTGGACTTTGGCGAAATCGATTGTGCACATTACGGTTCATGGTCACGGTATGTTGAGGCAATTCGCCGTACAGATGAACTGACGTGGAAACTGTGGCGGGCAACGGAACAGATAGAGCAATATCGAGGGCGAACGCTTATGCTGATTCTGCCCGACCATGGACGCGAACTCGACCGGCCCGGCCACTATGGTTTTATCCACCATAGTAACTTCTATAACAATGAAGGTGCAGACGAGGGCTGCCGCAGAGTATGGATGCTTGCGCTTGGGCCAGATGTTAAAAGGGGATACCAAATCGACAAACCCATTCCTATTACGACAGTAGCTGCAACCGGACTTGAATATTTAGGCCTTGAAGCGTCGGCCGGTGCCGAAAGCTCGGTCTTAAAGCATATTGTATAAACAACCAATAAGCTTAATTATGCAGAGGAGCAAAAAATGAAAAATCAAACAAAAACTCTCACACTGGCAATTGTAACAATCGGTCTTTGGGCTTCAGCCACCTTTGCCGACGTGCCAACGACTACCGGCACTATCTCAAGGGTCACCGTATATCGCGGGCAGGCCCTGGTAACCCGCACAATCAGTATTGACTTGCCCGCAGGTGCTTCGGAGCTGATTGTAAAGGGCCTGCCGGCAATGATTGTCTCCGAAAGTATCTACGCACAAACCTCAGATAACGTCAAGGTACTCAGCGTAAGGTATCGCGAATATGCAGTCAGACAGGACACACGAGAAGAAGTAAAACAGCTCGATGCTCAAATTAAAGATGTGGCATACAAAATAAAATGTGCCGACAGGGACCTTAAACATTTCGAGCATTATGGAAAAATGTTCGACGAGCTTAAAAGTTTTACTATTACCGCAGAACAGGCCGACCTTAACAGGGGTTTGTTGACTTATGAGCCTATCGAAAAGCTTGCTGAACTTATCGAGCGTAAAGCACTTGAATATCATAAACGAATCACAGAACTTCAGGACAAAATCATTGAATTAGAAAAAGAAAAAGAATTACTCCAACGTAAACGCAATCAACTACAGGCCGGCCACTCGCGCACCGAACGTCAGGCAGTTTTATTCCTTAACAACGATTCCGGCAGGAAAGCTTCTATAGAGCTAAGCTACCTTGTAAACGGCGCTAACTGGCAGCAACAGTATAACCTCCGAGCCAACCCGCAAAAGTCGAACGTGCTTATCGAGTATAATGCAGTAGTCAACCAGGCAAGTGGTGAAAACTGGAATGGCATCGCTTTAAGCCTCTCCACTGCACAGCCAACTATGGTTGCAGCACCGCCTATACTGGAGCCTATGCTTGTCGGTCTTTCGCGCCCCGCCCAAACACAACAGGCCGAACAAATCCAATGGGATGCTGGCAGGACTCTACAATATCAAAGGGGACGAAAAGCCAACATTAGGAAAGGTATAGCAGCCAATGATGAATTGAACAAGCTGGCAATGGATAACCAGGCATTTATCTTCAACATCAACCGAAAACAGTTACGGGAATACCAGCAACAAATCGCTGAAATCTCCCGTACCGAGGGAATTAGTGTTACTTATAATTTGCCCGGTGAGCTAACTTTGCCCAGCCGGAACGACCAGCAGCTTATCACAATCGCCTCAATCACCACAGAAGCCGATTTCACCCTCATTGCCACTCCTTTGCTGACCGACTATGTATATCTACAAGCTGAGATTCTTAACGACAGCGATACTGTTTTCCTGCCCGGCCAGGCCAGCATATTCCGTAACGGCGAATTTGTCGGTAAAGGTAGTATGCCTCAGGTTACAATCGGTGAAAAATTCACCGCAGGCTTCGGTATAGATTCGCAGGTCCAAGTCACTCGTGAAATCGAAGACAAGAAAACACGCATCCAGGGTGGAAATCGGATTGATACTTACGAATATCGTATAGCCTTAAGCAATTACAAAAATAAAGCGGTCGAATTGCGATTA
Organism: uncultured Pirellulales bacterium; assembly: GCA_964546095.1. Lineage (GTDB taxonomy): Bacteria > Planctomycetota > Phycisphaerae > Sedimentisphaerales > Anaerobacaceae > NIOZ-UU13. Next base: position 1,812 of record CAZJIR010000107.1, on the reverse strand, counting down.
CTGGACCGTCTGCCCTATACAGATGATTCTTCAATAAAGATAGAACTTGAAAAGGCCGAGCCAGAGTTAAGCAGTGACAGCGAATACCTGCGTACGGGTCGGAAGAAGGGTATTTTACGCTGGGACCTGAAACTGGAGCCAAATACTGTCGACCGTAACGCAACCGTTGTAAAGTACAGCTTCACAATGGAATATGACAAGAATATGCAAATCCAGCCTCGCAGGTCAACTGCAGGGCAATAAAACGGCTGTTGTAAATAATTGACAGAACACGCACCCGAACCGGTTGTAGTTTTTTTCCCCGGTTCGGGCGTGCCTTTTTTGCCAAAAAAAGTCTTACTCTTTCTTTGTTTTGGTAATCCCACATTCTTGATTCTAAACCATTGACATTCATTTCCAATATCGTTATCTTTAACGGGAATTTTATGTCTTTTTGGTTTTGATTTCGTTGCTTTTTAATCAGGAGCTGAATTTTGAGGATTCTATCGGGAATACAACCATCCGGAAAACTTCATATTGGTAACTATTTCGGTGCTATGAGGCAGCACCTTCAATTGCAGGCCGAGCACGAATGCTTTTATTTCATTGCCGATTACCACGCGCTTACAAGCAATCCGACACCGGATGAGGTTGCCGCTTACACCCTCGACGTGACAATGGATTATATCGCTCTGGGTCTCGATACCGAGAAAACCGTTTTCTGGCGTCAATCCGATGTATCCGAAGTTGTGGAACTGGCCTGGCTACTCTCCTGTGTAACGCCAATGGGTTTATTGCATAGGTGTACGAGCTATAAAGATAAAGTCGCTCAGGGGCTTAGCCCAAACCATGGCCTGTTTGCCTACCCCGTTCTCCAAGCCGCAGATATACTGATTTTTAACAGCAACCTTGTCCCTGTCGGCGCCGACCAGAAACAGCACATCGAGGTTACCCGCGACATAGCAATGCGATTCAACAACACATACGGCGAAATTTTTACTCTGCCCGAAGACCACATTATCGAATCCGTAGCCGTCGTTCCTGGTATCGATGGTCAAAAAATGAGTAAGAGCTACGGAAATACCATTGAGATATTTGAGCCTGAGAAGAGTGTAAGAAAAAAAATTATGAAAATCGTTACCGACTCCACCCCGGTCGAAGACCCCAAAGACCCAGATAAATGCAATGTATTTGCACTTTTGAAGCTGGTGGGTTCACAGGAGGAGTTAGCTGACTGGGAAAACAAATACCGAAACGGCGGTATGGGCTATGGAGATGCTAAAAAACGCCTCGCCGAATTGATGATAGACTATTTCGAGCCGTATCGACAAAAAAGAACTGAGCTCGAAAATGATATTGACTACGTTAAAGGATTTCTTGCTAACGGCGCTGAGCGGGCAAAGGCCGTGGCTCGGGAAACGCTTGAAAAGGCCCGCCAAGCCGTCGGATTCAGAAAGTAATTATGGCTGATAAACTTGTTACAATTGCAAAGTTCCAAAGTTATATCGATGCCGAATTAGCAAAACAAAAACTCGATGATAATGGTATCGAATCCGTTGTAACCGACCAGAACGTAGCAAATGTTTATTCCGTGCCAGCCTTTGGCCAGGCGAGTTTACAGGTTTTCGAAAGTCAGGCTAAGCGAGCACAGGAAATCCTGGAATCTAAAGAGGAACAGGAGCAATAATACCGAGGGCATAAATTGGCCGATTATCGTGTAAATCTTGATATATTTGCAGGGCCTTTGGACTTGCTCTTGTATCTGGTCCGCAAGGAGGAAGTGGATATCTACGATATTCCCATCGCTAAAATCACCGACCAGTACATTGGCTA
>CAZJIR010000106.1:0-7876 GCA_964546095.1 uncultured Pirellulales bacterium | reverse complement strand
CTCGACGTGACGGGGTTCGACTATGAATTTTTCCAGTTTATCGCTGCCGTCACCATAGGCGGCTTCGGCTTCGGCACGTGCTGCGCCGAATGCAGAGCGAAGGGTGATGTCATTATGGACAACTCTCATACCCCGTCCTCCTCCTCCGGCCGCAGCTTTAATTATGACAGGATAACCCATTTTGTTCGCCAGCTTTAACGCCTTTGTTTCTTTTTCGATTGCGCCATCGGAGCCTGGTACTACCGGTACATCGGCCTTGCTTGCCAGCTTACGAGCCTGAACTTTGTCACCAAGGAGCTGCATTGCTTCGACAGGGGGGCCTATAAATACTATCCCGCATTCCCGACATATTCGGGCGAAGTTAATGTTCTCGGCTAAAAAGCCGTAACCGGGATGAATTGCCTCGACATCGGAAATCTCGGCAGCGCTTATAATGCGGGGAATATTCAAATAACTTTTAGAGCAGTCAGGAGGCCCGATGCAAATGGCTTCATCAGCAAGCTGAAGATATGAAGCGTCCTTATCAGCCTCGGAATAAACAACGACCGCCTCGATGCCAAGCTCGTGACAGGCTCGGATGATACGCAGGGCTATTTCACCTCTATTTGCTATCAGAATTCTTGAAAACATAGCTTGATTTACTTTTTTCTATTGATTATTTGCTATTGTTTACTATCCCTGATTTCTGTCCTTCTTCCAAATAATCAATAGTCGATAGTCAATTATTAGTCCGGTTTGACCTTGAAAAGCACCTGGCCATATTCGACGGCTTGGCCGTTTGTTACAAGTGTTTCAACAATCATACCATTGGTCTCGGCTTTTATTTCATTCATAACCTTCATTGCCTCGATTATGCATACGAGCGTCTGCGGCTCAACTTTCGTGCCGACTTCTACGTAAGGTTCGGAATCGGGGCTTGGTGTCGCGTAGAATGTCCCGACGATGGGCGATTTTATCTCTAATAAATCCTCTGGGCTCGGAGCGGCTTGTGAGGCGTAAGTTTGAATCAAAGCCTCAGCATCTCCGGCATGGGTAGGTTCGGCGCCGGGCTCCGGCCTCATCGTTGGTAAAGCGCTTACAGTCCCGCCGGCAGTTGATTGTGGTTGACTGCGTTTTAGAAAAATCTTGTCGTCGCCATGCTTTATCTCGACCTCCAGAAGTTCATTCTTTTTCATTATCTCAATTATTTGTTGTATTTTGTTCAAATCGGTATCTTTTTCCGCCATCGCTGCATCCTTTCTTTGGAACAGGTATCGCTCGATACGAATGAGTATAACCCAAAGAGGTGTTTTTGCAAACAAATTTTGCTACATCTGCAGGGTGGCCGGTAATGGTAGATATCCGTAAGAAACTCTGTTTTAGAGATGTTCAAGAAGGTTTACGTATGAGTATTTGAGATATTCTAAGGAAGTATTTCAAGGCCGAGTATAGTAATATCATCAATTTCGGATGGTTCGATTTTTTGATTACGTGCAAGCGTGTTAAGTTCGTCGATCATATCAACAATAGGAAAATCTTTGACTCTGTAGAATTCTTTACTAAAAGAAAAACCTGTTTGGTCATCGAAGCTGCCGATGAAGGGCTCGGCCCCATCGGAATATAGCAGAAGTTTATCGCCTGGTTCAAGCTGCACAGTTTGCTGGACGTATTCGGCCTGTTCGAAAACTCCAAGCAGCGAGCCTCTTATTTCGAGTTGTTCCGGTTGTTCTCCGGATTTGATGAGGATTGGATAGGGATGTCCTGCGCGGGCATAGGTAAGTTGTAGATTTTGTATGTTCAGCAGGCAATAGCAACAAGTGGCAAATTGATAACCGGAGAGTTTCTGTGCCGCCATACGCATATTGAGGTTTTTTACAACCTCTGTTGGTGGGAATATGCGGTAATTGCTCTCATATGTTTCTCGCATTAGTAAGGCCTGCTTGAGAAAAATTGTCAGCAGTGCGGCAGGCATTCCGTGGCCTACTACATCGGCTACATAAAAGCCGATGTGACGCTCATCAATACGGACGATATCGTAAATATCACCCGAGACCCACTCGGCCGGTAAAAAAGCTGTCGCCCACTGCACTTCATCGGTGTTTGGAAACTGGGCGGGAAGAAAATCCTGCTGCACAAGACCGGCTAAACGAAGCTGCTCTGCCAGATTATCTGCGAGAGTTTTTGTCATAGAAAGCTGTTCGGCCAGTTTATTCTTGTGGTTTCTTAGCACATGCTTTCGTGGAATAAAAGGTTTTGTTGTGATTCCAGTACTTTTTTTACGATATGCAAGGTTGGCACTTATTTTGACCCATAGCTCATCTATGGAGACAGACTCTAAAGTGTTGACCATAGAGAAACTGGTTCTTGATGGTGAAATGGAAAAACTTTTCAGGGGCATCTCCGGCCGGTCTGTGAGTAAAATCATGCCAATGTTTTCCATCTCGAGGTGTTCTATTATTCGAGCCAAGTGCTGTTGCTGTGAAGCATCCGAGTATTTCATATCGATAATGACGGTTCCGATTAAATCAAGTTTGTCTCGTACATCTGAAAACTTTTTTATTGGAAGGATGCAGTAAGAGAGTTTACTTCTCTTGAAAAGTCGCTTTATTTCAGACGGGATGCGGCTTTGATTTGTTAGATACAGAATATCTGTAAAGCTTATCTCCAGCTCGATGGCAGTTGGCAGTTTTACTTTTTCCATTTCGTTTATTTTTCTGATTTATGGGACCTTGAACGAGCATCTATTCTTCCATTGCCCGTTTTTATTTAAACAATTGTCCACTGTACATACGGTAATTCTCGGCTTGTTAAGGGTTGTACTTTGGTTTTTTTTACCTTTTTCCACTATTACAAGACGATAAGAATCCATTCGGCCTGTAAAATAGTAGTGCAGATAGACACTTTTTTCCATGGGTGAATAGAAGCAGGAGATTTGCTGAGCTGTAGTTAAAGTATTTTTTATGTTTATTCGGCTTAAAACCTGTTGTTAACCGGCAAAAATTGCTGAGCCGATGCGAAGGATGGTTGCGCCCTCTTCGACGGCGATTTCGTAGTCCGAACTCATACCCATACTCAGTTCTGTAAACTGTTTGCCAACAATCCTTTCACCGCGCATCTCAATAAATAACTCTCTTGCTCGGACAAAGCAGGTTCGAACAACATTCTTATTATGTGTAAGTGGCGCCATTGTCATCAGGCCGACCAGCCTTAAGTTTGGCAGGGTCTCAATCTGCTCGGCAAGATGGGTCGCCGCACCGACTGGAACACCATACTTTTGCGGCTCATTGGAAGTATTGACCTGTAAAAGCACTTTTGGGCATAAGTTTAGCTTTGCCGCTGACGTGTTTATTTCTTCTGCCAGCCGAAGTGTATCCACAGATTGTATCAGAGAGGCTATAGGCAAGACCTGACGGACCTTATTACGCTGCAAATGACCAATCATATGCCAACGGATTTGTTCAGGCAGAACTGAATCGCCGCTGGTTCCATGCGAAAATTCAGCAACCTGAGTGGATACTTTTTTAAGTTGCTGGACGCGGTTTTCGCCTAGGTCTGTAAAACCCTGACGTATCACTTCTTTGACCGCTTCAATAGTAGCGGATTTGGTTACAACGACGAGCTTTACCTCACTGGGGTCTCTGCCGTGGTGGGCGCAGGTGGAGCTAATGGTGTCTTTTATGTGTTTTATTCTTTCAGAAACTTTTTTCATAGAGAAACATCTAAGCATTAAAATTCGGCAAAATCAATCTACTACAATCCAAAAACGTACTAAAAATATCAGCCATTGAGAAGTTTATCCAGCAGAAAAGCTAATAATGAGCAAATTTTGATGGTTTTTTAGTCCGCCAGGCGGGCGTTAATTGAACCGATGGCTTTTTGAGATTTATCGGTCATAACTGGTGCCGATGGGCGTTAAGGTTGAAACCGTCCGGTCTTACGATTTCTGATTGGGCAGGACAATGTTTCAAAAAAATCAAAAAAAAGGATTTTTTAGCTTGCTTTTTTTAGACATAACTTGTATACTAATAACGTTGAGGTGTTATTTAGGGTGGAGATAAGCCCCTTAAGTTTTTTCGTGGTTCTTTTATTTTTCGTTTGACAGGTTTTGCCGGAAGTATTATTTTTTCCGGATGCTGTATCGAATATAATGCTGTTTTTAGCAGCTTATAGACCTCGGCGAGGCAGTGTGGTCCACCGGTCTCCCCCCCAGCCGGTCCCACCACCTCGCCCTTTTTATGCGCATACTTTCAGGACCAGTCGATATAGTAATTTTGTGGGATGCGGCACGTAGATTTTTTATTCGCCGCGGATTTGAAGTATTGCTTTTCGATTACGCGGACCATCGAACTCACAAAAAAAGATGGCCTGCCAGGTGCCCAGATGCAGAGACTTATCCTTTATCAGAACCTGCTCGCTGCAACCGAGAAGAGAGCTTTTACAATGGGCATCGGAGTTGCCCTCATAATGTTTATAGCCCGGATGATGTTTGGGCAACAACTCCTCCAGAGTCAGAAGTATATCGTGCGGCACGGAAGGGTCGGCGTTTTCGTTTATCGTAATTGCCGCGGTCGTGTGCGGACAATAGACTATTACGTCACCGTTAGCTACTCCTGATTTTGCCACGTGCGAACGGACCTCACTTGTTATATCAATCATCTGATTGCGGCTTTTTGTACTTACGCGAAAATCTTTATGGATGACTTTCATTTTCCACCTCTTACATCTGCTCGACAACTTCAATTCCTAAAAGTTTACTTAAACCATGTTTGATTGTCCCGGCGGTTAAATCGCAAAGCAATAATCTTGTAGGTCTTTTGTCCGGCCCGGCTTTAAGGACCGGACAATTCGTATAAAACGCGCTGAACTTCTGTGCAAGCTCATAAAGATAAGCGGTCAAATAGTTCGGCCTGTAATCAGAAGCAGCCGCCTGTATCGCCTCGCCATAGCGTATCAGATATTTCGCAAGGTCCAGCTCGGCTGGCTCGGTCAGGTTTAGAACACCCAGGTCAGCAAGCTCATCTTCAATATCTACATCTTTTGTTTGAGCTTTTCTCTCGATGGATTTTATGCGAGCGTATGCATACTGCATATATGGGGCGGTGTTGCCGTCCATCGCCAGCATCTTTTCAAAGTTGAACACATAATCGCTTGTTCGGTTGTTGGAATAGTCGGCGTATTTGACGGCGCCGATTCCGACAGCCCCAGCGATTTTTTCTTTTTCGTCCGGCGAAAGCTCCGGATTTTTTTGTTCAACAACTTGTTTTGCTCGCTCCACTGCTTCGTCAAGCAGGTCTTTCAGTTTTACATTTTCGCCCGAGCGTGTTTTTAAAGGTGAGCCATCCTCACCCAAAACACTACCGAACATTACGTGTGAAAGCTCTATATCATCACTCACCCAGCCTGCCATTTTCGCAACTTTAAAGAGCATCTCAAAATGAAGCTTCTGACGGGAGTCGGTAACGTAAATTATAGTATTCGCTTTTAACTCATTAACACGGTATCGCAAGGCCGCTAAATCCGTCGTAGCATAAAGATAAGCTCCATCGGATTTTTGAATGATAAACGGCAAAGGCTGCCCCTCTTTATTCTTAAACCCTTCAGGAAAAACACAGATAGCTCCATCAGACTCGATAGCTAAGCCATTCTGCTTTAACTCATCCACAACCTTGGGCAAATCATCATTATATTCACTCTCACCTTTTATGTTATCCGGTGATAGATTGACGCCGAGTTGGTCATACATCGCCTGACATTCGTTTATTGAAAGAGTCACAATCTCCTTCCAATAACTTAGTGCTCCTGGCTCTCCTCGCTGAAGAGCAGCCACATAGTCACGAGAAAGCCTCGCAAAGTTGGGGTCAGAATCATATTCTTTTTTAGCTTCACGATATAATAGCTCTGTATCTGATAGAGATGATACATCGGGTGCATCGTCAGGTCTTTCCCCAAAGACAGCTTCCATTATTGAAGCAGTTTTTTCGTGGAATAAATAGGCAATGGCAATCAGCATTCCAAACTGCGTACCCCAGTCGCCGATATGATTTTGGCGGATGACATTGTGGCCGAGGCATTCGAGTATCCGGCAAATACAATCGCCTATGATTGTGCTTCGCAGGTGGCCGACGTGCATTTGCTTTGCAATGTTCGGACTGGAAAAATCGACGACAATATTTTTCGGTACATTGGTTTTATCTATGCCGAGACTGTTCGGGGTCTTGTTAATTTCGAGCAGCTTATCTGAAATAAAATCAGGTTTCAATCTTAAGTTTATAAAACCCGGGCCGGCGACTTCGGGCGTTTCACAGATGTCACTGAGGTCTAAGCTTTCCACGACCTGCTCGGCAAGTTTACGGGGATTGGTTTTGAGCTTTTTGGCCAGGCCCATTACGCCGTTGGCTTGATAATCACCGAATTTAGGGTCGGTGGAAGGTCTTACAATAGCCGCACAATCATCCCTGCCTGTAATAACGGCCATTGCCTTAATTATTTTTTGTTCGAGTATGTTAATTGTTGATTTCATTTGATAACTAATCTTTTAGCATCGCCCCAGAGCAATTCCAGGTCGTAGTAGTCGCGATATTCACCATCAAAGAGGTGTATTACAACGTCTACATAGTCGAGTAAAATCCAGCGGGCCTGCTCGTAACCTGCTCTGCCAAATCGCTGCATTTTTTGTTTTCTGGCGACATCGCAGATTTCATTGGCAACGGCGCGCATCTGTCTGTTGCTTGTACCTGTTGCGATTACAAAATAATCGGTAGCGGGTGATTTATCTCTCAAATCCAGAACGACAATGTCGGTACAATTCAGCTCGGCGGCAATTTTCGCTGCTTCAAGGGCAAATGCCTTTGAAGGGTCCGGAGTTTCCTTTGTGGGAGTTTTTGGTTTTGCCGCGGGTTTTTTCGCTGTTTTTTTAATTGTTTTTTTCGCGGTTTTCTTCGCCGCTTTTTTTACTGCCTTTCTTACCGTTTTCTTAACGGTTTTTTTTGCAGTCTTTCTAACAGCTTTCTTTGTAACTTTCTTTTTTGCCAAATTTCCTGTCCTCAACGTTAATAAAAAAGGGTGGCCTGTTCGGCCACCCCGATAGATTACATTTATAAGGCGGTTATGTCAACCAACGAGTGTTTAATAACAAGAAGGTGGGTTGCAGAACAAATAACCAAAGATGATAATAAATGCAAGAACAAGCAGAAACTTGAACAAAGCAAAGAGCCAGTCATCTTTTATTAGATTATGCCTGATAACCATTTTTCACCTCAAGAGCTTTATCGGTGAGAACGGGCTAACACATTATGAATTTTATTTGCCTCCGAGGCCGAGCCAGCCGCTGATAACCGGCGCGAATTTTACTATAACACCTGAAAAGACCACGCTAACCATTGTCATGAGCTTTATAAGAATATTCAGGCTCGGGCCTGAAGTATCCTTGCAGGGGTCGCCAACGGTATCGCCAACAACAGCGGCCTTGTGTTGTGGGGAGCCTTTGCCTGTAAGCGGCGTAGCACCGTCTTTAGGTTTATCGCCATCCATATCCTCGGGAGCGTAGGTCTTTGTCTGCTTCTCGATGCTTTTTTTAGCGTTGTCCCAGGCACCGCCGGCGTTGTTAAGCGTAATTGCAAGCACAAAGCCACAGCTTAATCCGCCTGCTAAAAGTCCCATCACACCTGCTACACCTAAGAGCAGCCCTGTCAGAACAGGTACAATAATCGCCAGCAGCGAAGGCAGAATCATCTCTTTCTGCGCCCCCGCGGTTGAGATAGAAACGCACCGGGCATAATCAGGTTCACCCGTGCCTTCCATAATACCTGCGATTTCCCTGAATTGCCTGCGGACCTCGTTGACCATCGCACCGGCTGCCCTGCCGACCGCCTTCATTGTCATAGCGCAGAACACAAAG